>JBATPG010000020.1:0-9517 GCA_049291335.1 Saccharimonadales bacterium (SeqCode)
GCCCGGCGGTGCCACCAGGACCTGGACTGCTGCACGCCCCCACGGCAGCCGCCAGCAGACCCGCCCCACCCGCGAGCAGAGAGCGTCGACTCACGAGGTCGAGGCTGCCCAGCTGGCCACCGAGCTCATCACCTTGGTGCTTCAATCGACAAGTCCTTATCTTATCTGTTTCGACTTGGAATTCAGCGGCCGCTGGCACAAACCAACGCTGGAGTCGCATTCTAGCCATGGGTGGATCAGGCTCAGTCGCGTCCATATATGTCGCGCGTATACACCTTCTCTGCTACGTCATCCAACTCCGGCGTGAGGCGGTTGGCGACGATCACGTCTGCTCGATCCTTGAACTCGGCCTGGTCTCGGACCACTTCGGAGTGATGGAACTCGTCCGACTTCAGAGTCGGCTCGTAGACGATGACGCTGACACCCTCGGCCTTGAGGCGCTTCATGATGCCCTCGATCGAGGACGTCCGGAAGTTGTCCGAACCAGCCTTCATGACGAGGCGGTGCAAACCGACCGACTGTGGGTTGCGGGCCAGGATGTCATCGGCGATGAAGTCCATGCGGGTCGTGTTGGCGTCAACGATGGCGCGGATGATGTTCTGCGGCACGGAGTCGTAGTTTGCCAGCAGCTGCTTGGTGTCCTTGGGGAGGCAGTATCCGCCGTACCCGAAGCTCGGGTTGTTGTAGTGCTGTCCGATCCGCGGATCCATGCCGACGCCCTCGATGATCTCCTTGGCGGCCAGTCCGTGCGACATCGCGTAGGTGTCCAGCTCGTTGAAGAACGCCACCCGCATCGCCAGGTAGGTGTTGGCGAAGAGTTTGATCGCTTCGGCCTCGGTCGAGCCCGTGTACAGCACAGGCGTCGTGGGCTCCGCCGAGGCCGCGAGCAGCAGCCTGCCGATCTGCCCTGACCGCTCGTCGGTGCCCCCGACGACGATGCGGCTGGGGTGGAGGCAGTCGAAGAGAGCGCTGCCCTCCCGCAGGAACTCCGGGACGAAGTACACGTGGAGCCCGGGGATGTCCGCGCGCAGGCGACGGGTGAACCCGACCGGGATCGTCGACTTGATCATCACGGTCGCCTCGGGAGCGAGCCGGGCCACGTCGCGGGCGACGCTCTCCACGGTAGAGGTGTCGAAGAAGTTAGCGTCCGGATCGTAGTCCGTCGGTGTGGCGATGATCACCATGTCAGCGCCCTTGAAGGCCACGGCGACGTCGCTCGTCGCGCTTAGAGAGAGACCCTCGGTGCTCAGAAAGCGCGTCAACTCGGCTTCCTCCAGCGGGGAGACGAGGGCGTTCACCTGAGCGACCCTTTCCTCGTCGATGTCCAGCATCACCACCTCGTGGTGGCGCGCCAGCACAGCGGCATTCCCCAACCCGACGTATCCGATACCAGCAACAGCGATTTTCACCCCGAGATCGTACCAGCGGTGCGCGAGCCGGCCGCTCTCTCACAGAGCCCACGCACCGTACGAGACCCGTTCGCTAGGTAATGAGTTCATCAGGGGTAGACTCCGGCGAGGCAAAGATCGTTGAGAGGGAGGGACAGCATGCGTGTTGTCGTAACTGGTGGTGCTGGTTTTGTTGGATCTCACTTGTGTGACGCGTTGCACGGGCGGGGTGATGCCGTTGTCTGCGTCGACAACTTCGCCTCCGGTACGTACTCGAACATCGAGCACTTGCTGCCGTCTTCCAGGTTCGAGCTCATCGACCAGGACATCCGCTGGCCGCTTGACGTGCGGGGTCAGGTCGACGCGGTGGTCAACATGGCGAGCCTCGCCTCACCGCCGGCCTATCTTGCCCAGCCCATCTTCACCCTGCAGACGGGGTCGACCGGGACGCAGAACGCACTGGACCTCGCGGCGAGACACGACGCCCGCTTCGTCCAGGCGTCCACGAGCGAGGTCTACGGTGATCCACTGGTGCATCCGCAAACCGAGGACTACTGGGGCAATGTCAACCCCATTGGCCCGCGCAGCGTCTACGACGAGGCCAAGCGCTACGCGGAGTCCCTGATCGCTGCGTACGTCCGAGAAGGGCTGAACGGCGGGATCATCCGCATCTTCAACACGTACGGGCCAAGAATGCGCGCGGACGATGGACGCGTCGTCACGCAGTTCATCTCGCAGGCCCTCGAGGGCGCCCCGCTCACCGTCTATGGTGACGGCAGCCAAACACGCAGCCTCTGCTACGTCTCGGACCTGGTGCGTGGCTTCGTCAGCATGGTCGACTCCGCCGTGTTCGGCCCGGTGAATCTTGGCAACCCTCACGAGCTCACTGTCCTGGAGATCGCAGAGCTGGTCATCGCGCTGGTCGGCTCCTCATCGACTATCGAGCTGCGTGACCTCCCCGAGGACGACCCGAAGCGGCGCAGACCGGACATCACCAGGGCGAGGACCGAGCTAGGGTGGTCCCCCGAGGTGGGCGTCGTCGATGGCCTGTCCGAGACGGTGGAATGGACTCGGCGCACAGAGATTGATGAAGACCTCAGAGCCGCTGTCTGACGTCCTGGTTGAAGCAGGCTCGGAGAGTCCGGCCACGACGCTGCGGCTCTCGCGTCGAGACCCCGAAGGCCTCCGCCACTACCTCAACCGGCTCTCCGGCGGTTGTGTCGTCGACATACGTCCCTCGGGGCCGGTCTTCGGTGAGCTTCCTGCTCGCCGTCCGGGTGCACGACGTGCGCTGGTCCGGGCTCTCTCCCGGCAGTCCCAACGAGCGCTCACGGGGCTCACCGTGGTCTTCCTCGCCACGTTGACCGTCTTCTTGGCGTGGTGGGCTTCCCCCGCCCACCGGTTGTCCTGGCCGGGGTTCATCGCCAACTCGCTGCTGATCGCCATCGTGATGGCGCTGCCGGCCTACTTCCTGTACATCGTCAACCAGATGCGGCGGGTCAACCCCAATGTGCCGGTGCCCGACTGCCGGGTCGCCATGATCGTTACGAAGGCCCCCTCCGAGCCGTGGGAGATGGTCCGCACCACTCTGGAGGCGATGCTCGCACAGGAGTACCCCGGTGAGTACGACGTCTGGCTCGCCGACGAGGATCCCACCGAGGAGGTCGTCGTCTGGTGCCGGGGCAAGGACGTGAAGATTTCGACTCGGCGAGGTCACGAAGGGTACCAACGGCTGACCTGGCCGCGTCGTCGCCGCTGCAAGGAGGGGAATCTCGCCTACTTCTACGATCACTACGGCTATGCCGCGTATGACGTGGTCTCTCAGCTCGACGCAGACCACGTTCCGGATCCGCACTACCTTGAAGAGGTCGTGCGGCCCTTCTGGGATCCTGCGATCGGCTATGTCGCTGCGCCGAGCATGTGCGATGCGAACAGCGAGCAGTCGTGGGCGGTCGTCGGTCGGCCGTATGAAGAGGCGTTCTTTCACGGTGCGCTGCAGCTCGGCCTGAATGCCGATGGCACACCTGTATGCATCGGCTCGCACTACGCGGTGCGCACCCAGGCACTCGCCCAGATCGGCGGTGTCGGGCCCGAGCTCGCCGAGGACTTCACAACCTCCTATCTGCTGAACACGGCCGGCTGGCGCGGCGCATACGCCATCGAAGCGGCCGCTCGCGGTGACGGTCCGCCGACCTTTGCAGCGATGGTGACCCAGGAGTTCCAGTGGTCGCGAAGCCTCACGAAGGCGCTGATGAACCTCGTGTTGCGCACCTGGAAGCGGTTGCCTGCCGCTTTGGGCCTCCGCTTTGTCTTCCAGTCCGGCTTCAACATCTTGCTCAGCCTCATGTTCGTCGGCGGAGTCGCCCTGTTCTCCGTGGCGAGCGCGACGGGCTCGCCGTGGGTGTCGGTCAACATCCTGACGTTCTTCGGGCTGTGGGTCACCATGAGCGGCTGGCTCTTGGTCATCGCGATCCTCCTCCGGCGCAACAACCTGATCAGACCGCTCGGATCTCCAATCATCAGCTGGCAGCGGGGCCTGTATGCGGGGACTCGCCTGCCGTTCATCCTCCTGGGTGTCCTTGCCGCGTTCTACGAGGCGATCGTCCCGCGGACGATCGACTTCAAGGTGACGCCCAAGGGTCAGGTCGGGCCGCAACCGTTGCCGGTGCGGCTGATCCTTCCCTTCCTTGTCGTGGCCGTCGTTCTTGGGGGAAGCGCAGCGGTGGGCCTCGACAACTCCGACGTCATAGGCTACGTCGGGCTCTCACTGCTCACGGCACTCTCCCAAGTGATCGTCGCGACGGCGGTCACCGTCCTGCACGCGACTGAGGCTCGACGGAACACCGGTCTGGGCCGACTGCCCGCGCTGCGCCTGGTCGGCGTGCCGCTCTCGGTGTCGATCCTGGTCGGCGTCGGGGTGGTCACGGTCTCGGTCCTCTACCTCTTCGAACTGTGGAGCTTCCTGGCCGGCATGGGACTCATCGGTTAGCGCCGGAAACGAACCGACTCTTCTGTATAGGAATCGTATGCACGTCTTAGTGACAGGTGGCGCGGGCTTCATCGGCAGCCACACCTGCGTCGAACTCATCGCCGGCGGCCACGACGTGGTCGTCGTGGACGATCTTTCGGCCGGGTATGTGGAGGCAGTCGACCGGGTGGGGGAAATCACCGGCACCCGTCCGATCCTCGAGGTCGGCAGCATCACGGATACGGCCTTCCTGGAGTCCGTCCTCGCGCGCCATCACGTGGACGCGATCATCCATTTCGCTGCCCGCAAGGCGGTGGGGGAGTCGACCGAGATTCCGCTCGAGTATTTCCACACCAATGTGACGGGCACGGTGACCCTGCTGCGGGCAGCCCATCGCGCCGGGGTGGGCCGGGTGGTGTTCTCATCGTCCTGTTCGATATACGGCGACACACGTGCGGTCACGTTGGATGAAACCGCGCCGTCCGCCCCCGCAAACCCGTATGCCTGGTCCAAGTTGGCCTGTGAGCAGCTCATCGAACAGGCCTGCCATTACCTCGACGGTATGCGTGCCGTCAGCCTGCGGTATTTCAACCCCATTGGTGCTCATCCCAGCGGCCGGCTCGGTGAGCAGCCGCGGGGCGTCCCCCGGAATGTCGTGCCGTACCTAGCGGAGGTCGCGATGGGGCACCGCACGCAGCTCCAGGTGTTCGGTGGCGACTACCCCACCCCGGACGGCACCGCGATCCGCGACTATGTGCATGTCGTCGACATCGCGCGGGGCCACGTGGTCGCGCTGGACCACGTTGACGACACAAACGGAATGCAGCTCTTCAACCTCGGCACAGGTGAGGGGACCTCGGTCCTTCAGTTGCACGCGGCTTTCGAGGCTGCTTCCGGGCGACCGATCGCCTATCAGGTGGTCGACCGCCGGCTGGGGGATGTCCCCCGGCTGGTCGCCGACATCAGTGCGGTGAAGTCGGCGTGGGGGTGGTTCCCTCAATACGACCTGGCCGCCATGTGTGAGGACTCCTGGCGCTTTATAGCAGCCAATCCTGGTGGCTACTCGGCATAGCCGCCCAGTGTCGCTGGGTGATGGGCTTGTCAAGATCGGCCGCATTTCGGTCCCCTTCCTACGTCGTTGTCACAGCAGTCCCACTGGTAACGTCCTCATTCCCGCAACAAGGTGCTCGGAATGACAGACGGAGGACGGCTTGCTATCCCGACGCGAGGCTCTTAACGGGGCCCTATCTTTGACCGTCCTTTCCAGTGCCGCAGCAGCGGGTGCCCCGGACAGCCATCCTCAACCAGCACCGGCCCCGGCCGTGCCCAGCGGGCCGTCCCCGGGTGTCGGGGCCTGGTACGGCAGCAGGGTCGACTTCCTCCTCGGTGACTCAGGAGCCTCGTGGTACTACACCTGGGCTCCGCATCATGACTGGATCACCACGCCTGCCGGATGCGAGTTCGTCCCCATGATCCTGGGGCGACAGGACGTCACCGCCGCCAACCTGCAAAGCGCCACCACCCATGGCCGGACCTTGCTCGGATTGCACCAGCCGGACAAGAAGGGGAAGTCCAGCCTCTCGCCGAGCGCGGCCCTATCGCTGTGGCCGCAGCTGGAGCGATCCGGACTGAGGCTCGGTGCCCCGGCCGTGACCGCCAACGCGCACAGGCAGGGTGGCTGGCTCGATGTCTTCATGTCCGGCGGGCAAGCCAGGGACGAAGGGTGGACTTCATTCCTCTCCACTGGTATCCGAGTGCCTCGATCCTCAGCTCCGGTGACGTGGTCAATGCCGCCGTCGGTGAGCTGAGCCAGTACTTGCAGGACGTGCACGGCCGGTTCGGTCTGCCTCTCTGGCTCACCGAGTTCAGTCTCATCGCGTGGGGTGGGGGACATGAAGTCGCGGACCCGTCAGTGCAGGCCGAGTTTCTCACGGCTGCCAACTCGATGATGGCCGGCATGCCCTTCGTCGAGCGGTGGGGCTGGTTCTCGCTCACCCCGTCCTCAGGGGTGGAGGGTGCCTCGCTCTATGACGGCAACAACGTCGTCACGCCGGCCGGCGCCCGCTTCCGGACGATCGCCGCCGTCGACACGGAGCCTGGCCCGACCCCTGAGTCGACTCCAACTGCCGCCGGAGTCGGTGCCTGGTACACCAAGGAGGTCAACACCCTGCTGCGCGACTCGGGGACGTCTTGGTACTACACGTGGGCACCCCACCATGACTCGATCACCACTCCTGGGGGCTGCGAGTTCGTCCCGATGATCTGGGGAAAGAGAGACGTGACGCCGACCGCGCTCCAGCAGGCCAAGGCCAACGGGACGACGCTGCTGGCGTTCAACGAGCCGGATGAGGTCTGGCAGTCGAACTCACTGACACCCACTGCAGCCCTGTCGGCGTGGCCACAGCTGGAGGCGACCGGGCTGAGGCTGGGTGCTCCGGCGGTCGCCACTCGTGGCCATGCCCCCGGCGGCTGGCTGGACTCGTTCATGTCCGGCCTGGCCAAGCAGCAGGGCCACGTCGACTTCATCCCCCTCCACTGGTACTCGAGCCCGACCCTGCTCACGAGCAGCAAGAACGTTGTCGATGCGGCAGTCAATGAGCTGGGCCAGTACCTGCAGGCGGTGCATCAGCGCTACGGCCTGCCGCTCTGGCTCACCGAGTTCGCTCTCGTCGGCTGGACGGCGAACTTGCAGGACAACATCGTTCCAGCCCAGTCGGTACAGGCCGAATTCCTGGCTGCCGCTGCGTCGATGATGGACGGACTCTCCTACGTGGAACGCTGGGCGTGGTTCTCGCTCACTCAGTACGACATGTCACCCGGAGCCTCCCTCTACGACGCGGACAACAAGGCGACCCTGGCGGGGGAGCGGTTCCGCTCCATCGCTGCCGAGAAGTAGACCTGCGGGCCGATCCTTCCCTCTGAGCCATCCCGCGGATCATCGTTCGGTCACACGAAGGTCCGGGCGAAGGGACCCGACTCCGACGCCTGACGCTTGCTGTGACAGTCGACACAACGGCAGCAGGCGCAGGACGGCGCTCCCTGTCGCCAGGTTGGGCACCCTGATGGACTGTTCGTCCTAACTATCGTCAGCGTCGGCGGTTCTCGAGTGGCTAGGTCGCTGACCTGCGGAGATGCTCGCGGACGGCCGAGATTTTGTGCACCCGGCTCGTATTCTCAGGCGATGGTCCCTCACATCCGCACGGCGAAGACGTCCTCGAGGGCACGTGCGGTACAGATTGTGTTCTCCAACCGGAGCGGCAAGCGCAGGATGGAGCACGTCGGCTCGGCCCACGACGACGCCGAGCTCGAGCTGCTGAAAAGGGCTCTTCGAACTTGACCGGGCACGGGTGCCCTGCGTGGTGACGCGGTAGGGCCCGTGACCTCGGTGATCATGGCTGTTGTCAAGGCAGTTCATGGTCACGAAGGTGAGGTCACGGGCTTGGTTCAGCGTACGCAGGTTCAGATGGTTCAGGACGACATGAGCGGGCAGGATGCGACCCTGCTCCTCGGGCTGGCGGGCCTGGCGGTGGAGCAGGTCGAGCTCGAGGGTGAGGGCGCCAGGGTGGTGCACGTGGTCACCGACGACGAGGCCGCGGCGGGCTGCCCCTCCTGCGGGGTGCTGTCCACCTCGGTCAAGGGCCACGCCGTGACCAGGCCGCGGGACGTGCCCTACGGGCCGGACCCGGTGCACCTGGTGTGGCACAAGCGTCGGTGGCGCTGCATGGAGGCCGCGTGCCCTCGAGGGTCGTTCACCGAGTCGCTGCCGACAGTCCCGGCCAGGGCCAGGGTCACGACCCGGCTGCGCACAGAGTGCGGGGCCGGGATCGCGACCCGGTTCTCCTGCGTGAAGGCTGGTGCGGAGCACTACGGGCTGTCCTGGCCGATCGCGCACGCCGCGTTCGTCGCGCACGTCGACCCCGTCCTGGCGCAGCCGCTTCCGCCGGTGAAGGTGCTCGGAATCGATGAGACCCGCCGCGGGAAGGTCCAGTGGGGCCAAGACCCCGACACCGGGCGATGGTTCGTACTCGCGGACCGGTGGCACACCGGGATCGTCGACGCCGCCGGCACCGGTGGGTTGCTGGGCCACATCGACGGCCGCACCGCCGCGAAGGTCGCCGAATGGATTGCGGAACAGCCGGATTCGTGGCGGGCCGGGATCACGCACGTCACGATCGACCTGTCCGCGTCGTACCTGCGCGCGGTCACCGACGCCCTGCCCCACGCGGTCGTCGTCGCCGATCGTTTCCACCTGGTGCGGCTCGCGAACGACATGGTCACCGAGGTCCGCCAGCGCGCCACGCGTGAGGTGCGTGGCCGCCGTGGTCGTAGGCGTGACCCGGAGTGGGCCGGCCGCCGCAAGCTGCTCATCGCTCATGAGCGCCTGGACGATGCCGCGTTCGTCAAGGTGTGGAACACCCTGATCGATGCCGGCGACCCCGGCATCGAGATCCTGCACGCGTACACCGTCAAAGAGAACCTCCGCGCGCTGTTGGCGCTGTCCGGGACCAACCCCGAACGGGCCCTCATCCGGGCCCGGCTCTGGCGCCTGTACGAGCAAGCAGCCGCCTCATCCTCACCCGAGGTCCACCGCTTCGCCGCGACCATCGAACAGTGGTGGCCAGCGATCGAGGCCGCGATCACCACCAACTACTCCAACGCCCGATCCGAGGGCTACAACCGCCTCGCGAAGCACACAGGACGCAACGCGTTCGGCTACCGCAACGTCGAGCACCACCGCCGCGCCATACGCTGGGCCTGTACTCGTCAACACCGACGAGCCTCAGCTTCGATCAGCGAGGTGCCCGGTCAAGTTCGATGAGCCCTGAAAAGCCGCAGCACGGCAGCGCATCTCGGCCGACCAGGGGGAGCTGGAGCTCCCGGGATGGAGGCGCCCGCTGCGGGTGGGCCGTTGCCGATCCGGTCCTTGCGGATGGGCCACCTCGTCGACGCGCTCAGCGAGGCGTACCGGGTGCTCGGCTTCGAGGAGGCCGCCGGCGGGGACGAGGTGTTCAAGCAGCTGGTGCTGGCGGGGATCATCGAACCGACATCGAAACTGGATAGCGAGCGGGTGCTGAGGGAGTCCGGCCTGCAGCCGCGTTCCTACCGCACGCTCAAGCGACGGCTTCCGGTGTACGCCACCGAAGACTTCGGGCAGGACTGG
>JBATPG010000021.1:0-5747 GCA_049291335.1 Saccharimonadales bacterium (SeqCode)
CTTGCGTGCTTCTTCGCGCGCATCGTCAATCATTTTCTCTGCTTCTTTTTTAGCTTTCGCTAACTCTTTTTGTGCTTTGCCTTCGGCATCTGCCGCTTTTTTGGTATGACGAAATTCGTTCACACCATATCCAGCACCAAGCCCGACCAACGCGAGCAATATGGCTATTATTTCCATATAGATCCTTTCATTAATTCAGCATGCTTCTAACAAAACAATCGCTATCACTTCTCTAGTTTTGCGTGTGTACACTGATAGTTCGTAAGTAAATAAACACGGCGCTCTTTCAAGACTCCAGAATGCCTACATTTATACTACGCTCGCACAGAACCAGCGTCAATCAAAACGAAGCACTTAAAATACGTTATTTTTGAACAGCGTAGACTAATGCACGTTGTTTAAGAGTAAATGTTCCCGGCTCTTCGCTACCAGTACAGGTGATCAGGTTCAAGCCTGGCTTTGCTGTGTCTTGAGAAACGAGTAATTTGCCCATGTCTACTTTTTTAGCGTCTACAATTTCTTTCTTAACTATTGCGTATGTAAATACTTTGCCGTCGCCTCTGATGACACGTATTTCGGCACCAATTGGCAACTTACTTATGTTATGAAAAATACCATTTGTCTTACCTACACCAGAGTGCCCGTCTATAAGCATGGCTCCGTTTTCGCCAGGGCGCGACGAAGAACTGTACCATCCAGCGTCATAGATTCCATAGGGAGCTTGCAACTCGTTACTCTTGTCTACTGTCATGCTCAAAACGCGCGCCTTAGTTTTAAAGGCAGGGATTTCAATATACCTAGGGTTTAGAGGCGAAACCATGTAGTTTCGAATTGCTTTTGCAGATGGTTTTTGCGTAGACGGCGGACGGTCACCACTGCTTGCGTCTGGCTCACTAGAAGTGCTTGATTCTAGAGCTTTGACTTGAGAAATAACTTTATTGTTGGCAGTAAAGCCGTTGTACGCTGCTGCTAGCCCTAACGCAAAAACAATTATTGCCGAAGTTTGCAGAAGATATATTGTCGGCTTTGACCGACTATTTGGTGATGGAATATTGTTTTCGGCAAATTCTCGAGCTACCCCTGGAGACTTATGCTGCTTTAGTGGTACAGACGGACGTGTTCGTTGTCGTAAAATCTCCTGAACTGGTTTGCCTTGTTTTGGGTGCATGCTGCTCGCAGATGCTTGTCGCGGCATAATGGGTCCAGCTTTTCTGGCTACTCGCACGGTGGCAACATCTTGCATGGTGCGGGGCAACAACGCACGTGATCCATAGGAAACGCTAGGCCGTGGCCGGCGTAGCGTTTCCGAGAAAACTGGATTGTCGAGCGTTAAGCGCTCTTTTGGCATGTGGGTTACCCCTGTTTAGATCTTTGTTTTATTTTTTGCGTGTTGGTTGTGAGACGCGTGAGTACTGGCGCCCGTATTTGCGAGCAATGATTGCTAAGGCCAGAGCTGCAGCCGCTGTAAGCGCGAGTGTAGCCAGTGGATTAGCAGCAATAAGTGCAAAGCCAGTGTCTGGTACTGTCGGTTCGTTCATTACAGTAAGTGTAACGTCGTTACCAGTGCCACCAACATAACTAATCTTGAACGTGACACCATTTTGCGAGAACGTAGCACCTTCTGGAAGGTCCGTAAACGTACCCGTTACCGCGTCTGTGGCGTCGTTGCTGATGATAGTAAATACATTACCTTTTTTCGGAACGAATCCACTGTAGAGGCTTGTGCTTACAATCCCACCTGTAACATCTACTGTACCCGTTACCTTCATTTGATCGTAGCCGGTACATTCTGTTGTGCCGCCTATCTCAACCTGGTATGTGCCACCTTCCGTCAAGTTGCCAGTGTTTAAGCAGCCTGGGCTGTGACCTGGTGCAACAATTCCACCTTCATATACTTCGAGGCTACTGACAGTACCAGTTCCCTTAAGAATACCCCCTTCACTTACATACGCTGCCCCATACACCCCGTCGACAACGGCAATATTGTTTCCAAGTACATCAATTGGCGTGGATGGCATATTATCTTTGTAATCAGTTGTCTTTTGTGATGAAGTTTGGGTCCCATTCGGTGTCTGTGATGTGTTGCTGGAAGAAGCGATAGCCACTCTACCATCTGTGCCTGCTGCCTGGGTAAGGGTGTAGTTCCCACCCAGCGCACCACTGACCTTAAACTCACCCGAGCCACTTACTGTCGTATTTTTAGTTAGAGTAATTGGGCCTGTCCAGTTTACGCTTGCCGTGGGGTCGAGCCCGCCAGGTCCCGCAGCTCCAAAGCCACAGCCTGGAGCGGCGGTCAAAGCTTCAGCGCCACCGACCGTAAGTGGGCTAGCAATGTCAGCACCTTCATAATGACAGAGTGATAGATTTCCCGTATCTGCAACTGTAATTGAGTTTGCGCTTGTAGTAGAGCCTGCAAAAATTGCTGCACTTGCATCGGCTGCAATAGTAAGCGAACCTGTCCAGCCAGTATTCGCTTTAATGAGGTATAAGTAGCTGCTTGCAGGAACAGATATATTACCATTGCCTGTTATTTTGTTAGCGCTAAGCCCAGTGCCCGCATTTAAATTATGCCCATTAAGGTCTATCGTCTGCATGCTACTAGCGCCAGTATCGAAGTAAACTGCATCAGATATCGTCAAGTCAGCACCCAGAACAATATCGGCAGCAATCCTAGGGTTTGCCCCAGTAGAAGTATTGACTAGCGTACCCTCGACCGTTATTGCTCCGCCTGACAGAGATAGCGTGTAGTACTCACCGCTTACGTTTGTCCCTGTGAATTGGAGATCCGTCACTGCAAGCCCGGAGATGTCGTTGTTCAGCGTCGTATCAGCCGCCAATGAGGTCACATCAAAGACTAGCGTGTCCGTGTCTGCAGGTACTGGCGCAGCTCCATTACACCCCGACCAGTTCGTTGCGGTACTAAAATTGTTGTCTGTTGCGCCTGTCCATGTACAGGTGTACGTTGCGGCAGCAAATGCTACGCCACTAAAAGCAACCGTTGAGATGGATGTCAAAGACAATACCGCCACGGCAAAGCCCGAAAAGATTTGCGATATTTTTTTCATGTTGTACTCCGTTTTATTGTTGTGTATTTTTATTGTGATAATGCTATTTTTTAATATACAAAGAATTATGAAACAAAGCAATAGTAAGAAATCTACTATCTGTGAGAAATTAGAATAATTAACTCAAATACTGTCATACGTGCACGCATAGCTGCGGCAAGATTGTGTGTTGAGTGGGCTATTCTATAAACCGACGGCGCTAGCAACAGTCGTGAAGCCGAGAGAGCTTAACAGCGAGAGGGCTGCAAGGGCGTAAAAGTGTTTCTTGGTAAGTTTTTGTTTCATGGGTATATGTGTACCCATGTATTTTACCACCACGGATGTATTTCACACAACCTGGACGGTACTATTTCTTCTGGGCAGTAATATGCACGGGGGCGCCATAAAAGGGTTGAACGGGAAAATCTGATTCTCCTTGTTCGAGCTTGCTACTGCATTGTTCAATCCAGTCTTCGCCTGTTGTGGACACGATTGGCACAGACAAGCCATAGGCCAGAGCATTTGCGACACTAATACCTATTCTTAGGCCCGTGAAGCTACCTGGACCTTTGTAGCACGCTATGGCCGTTACGTCCTGGAGCGAGCTTCCTGTGCTTGCGATTAGTTCTTGTAGTTTGGCGTGGATAGTTTCTGCCAATTCTCGATGGGCGTGCCATGAATAGTATGCTATACGACGGCCGTCACTATACAGACCAAGTTCGGCCTCGGGCTTTTCGGTGCGAATAGTTAGTATAAGTTTGTTTGTATTACTCATAGGCCAATTCCATTTAAAAGATACATCCTTGAGGTAGGCACGTGCAATGTTATAGCACGCTCTTCAGTTTCTGGCTGACGCTCTAGCACGATACGCACCCTGTCTTTGGGAACGACATCTGCAACAACCTCTCCCCATTCAATTACTACTACATAGTCACTATCTCCAGCGACTTCTACCAACTCATCGGCCATAAGTCCAGCATCATCAAGACGATAATAATCGTAGTGTCGAATAGTAAACTGAGGTGCGTCGTATTCTTTACTTAGTGTAAAACTCGGACTAGAAACGCGGTTAGTGCTGCCCGCACCCTTGGCTATACCCCGTGTCAGCGTCGTCTTGCCACCGCCAAGGTCGCTTTGAAGCTCAATAACTTCCCCGCCCCTAAGGTTACTTCCCAACTTTTCGCCGAGCTGCTCGGTTTGATTTGAAGTTATAGAATTTATTCGCAATGTCATGTCTGTAGCCATATAGCCCATATCCTACCCCGGCAACGGCTACTAGAGCAAGTACCCCAGTGTGAATTCCAGCCGGGCGAAGTGCAGCCGATGCTACAGAATTGTTTTTGCTTTCGCTAGACTTTGCTTTGGCAACTTTAACTTTGGCCTTAGCTTTTGTTTTGGTTGTTGTTGCTTTTTTGGTTTTTGCAGCACCCAAAACAGATTTTGTAGTAGTTGCTTTAGCTAGCTGAGACGGCGCGACTTGCACGATGATGTTGGTGCTGCCGGGTGTGGGCCTATTTGTCCAATACCATTGACCCTGCGCAAGAGCCCAAGACATGCCGTCTTTAGCCGAGGTGTAGTCGTCGGTTACTGAAACTTGTGCCCCAAACGGATCAAGTAGCGTGGCTCTACTACCGGTGTTGCTGAGGGTTAACGCAGTTTGATTTGCATAAAATGCCCCAAAACTTTTGCCAGCCAGCTTTGTGTTATTTGGGAATGTGTAGTCATGGGTCGTACTCGTGCCGGTTCTGAGTACAAAACCAGACAAATCTAACTCGGCATCGTTTGAGTTATATAGTTCAATAAATTCTTCTGTGTCGTCAGTTCCGGTACCGGGGGGGTTTGCAAGCAGCTCTGTTATTTGCGGTGCCGCCAGCCCTGGGTTGCGATTTGTCTCAACCACGACATTTTCTTCGTTTACGAGCTGGTCGTCGCTTACGCTTTCAATGATGGCAAGTGGTTCTTCTTGTGCAACAACCCACTCTATTTGTGTAATTGGGGCTTGGGGTGTACTACCAAAAATAGACAGTACGCAACCATCAAGCTGACCAATGTGCCACTTTGGCAACGTTACGTCCTGATACCAAACTGGCGTTGTGGCAACTACGGGCTGCATGCGAAGGTCAAGTAGCGCAGTCGTCGACCCAGAAGCAGCCGGCCTTGCCCAATTCACTGCGTCAACCGTACTAAAAATACTCTGCGAGCCAAAACTCTGCAATCTTCGGACTTCTAGTGCGCCACGCGTATCGCCGAGCGTAGGAGTTAACTTTGTGGTCCACAATGAATCGCAAGTAGACGCCCCATCGCTTGTTAGTAAAATACTTTGCCCCGCCCCTAGTGCTATGGCAGGCAATTGTTGCGAAGGGACAATGTTTGTAGCCGTCTCGCTACTGCTGTACGACAACCAGTATTCGCTAAGGTTTGGTATGTCACTTGCTGACTCAAGTACTACGAACTCTTCTCCAGTTATTTTTATTTCTCGAATAAATAGAGCTTTAGTTGCTCCCGCATGAGCAACACTTAGTATTGGCGACGTAGGCGCAAAAGGTACCAAAAGTGCTGCCAGAATTGTTGTTAGCCGTTTCATTGCATTTGAGTGTACGACGTATTAAGCGAAACGCAAGCAATAGCACATTTAAAAGCTATGTTATTTTGACATCAGTTGAAACCTCTTGGCTTAGGATGACTTAGAGCCTCGTTGTATAC
>JBATPG010000022.1:0-5736 GCA_049291335.1 Saccharimonadales bacterium (SeqCode)
GAGCTGTTACATCGAGTTGGGATGTTTTCACATAGAAATATCCACAAGCCCTATTATCTGCGACTACTCGAAAGTGGCGAAGGAAGCAAGCTCGGCATAGCCATACAAGAGCTACTAAACGAACCTATGGATGATTCAGGAATAATTTCATCCCCCTCTGGGCCATATCTGAAGCTAGAAGGCGAACAATTGACATTTGGCCTATCATTTGACGAAGACGAAATTATTAGCGATGCATTCAAGCGGTTGTGTTTTGGGTTAATAAAACGAAAATCAGGCAGTATAGTACTCGATACAACTCCTCATTTGGTGCTTGGAGTAATCACCGGAGCTAATCCTTCTGTTGAACTGGTTGCCCGTGATGTATTAAACGAACGCCAAGAAGAATACACGGGCCTTGCACTGAACCTGAGCCATACTTGGGTAGTAGGTGGTATATTTGAGCCGAAACGTACAGACATCAATAGGCCAGGTAGCGCGTAAGCTTATTTATTCTTTGGTACCGCGAGCCGGACTTGAACCGGCAAGCACATAAGTGCACCAGATTTTGAGTCTAGCGTGTCTACCAATTCCACCACCGCGGCACTAAACAATAAACAAGATTTTACTAGCTAAAGGTTCGATGGCGTTGGTAAGCATAATTATTACCATGGCTATCAGAGGTACAGTGTACTATAATTTAACATGAAACGCGAGTGGGCAAAAGCGCCGCTCAGCGCAAATGCATGAAGACTATTCAACCCCTCCCACCAGAACCATCTAGTACATCAGATCCCGCTGTAAATCTTATACGGGATAAGGTTGCTCGCGCCTATGCCCACGAACCAGAAGCCACCGAAGAAATGGCCCAAGTAGCCAAAGAACGGGTACTAAGCAAGCACCAGTTGTACATGCAAGAGCTAACTGCCGAGGGTAAAAGTCTGGCAGAAATCCAAACCGAATGGCACCATTACTACACAAAGCTTTCAAACGTTGAAAAGCACGAAGTTTGGCAAGAGTTTTATGCCGCCAACACCCACACACCGTACCAAAAATTGTTCCAAAAGGGTGCCGCGTTGCCACAAGAACAAGCCAGCACCCAACAGGAAACACCGACGAACAGTGGAGTACTACTCCCCGCGCCAACAAGTACGGTAGTCGTGTCTGAACCAGCCTACCAAACCTCGCACGAGCGCTCTACAAAATCGGGACGAGCCCGAAAGGCCGTAGCCAAAAAAGCAGGCAACACAAAGCTTGGCAAAAAGGTTGCCAACTCTGAAGCGACACAGCGAATTTCACGCCAAATCAAAAACAAGGTCAGTGCTGGTGGCAAGCTTGAAACAAAGCACCACATACAGTCATTGCTTTTTGGCCTTGGCATGGGCGCCTTGGTGCTTGTAGTGCTACTGTTTAGCTTCTTTAACGAGTTTATTATTGCGCCTTTTATTCAGCCTAGCCGCAAGGCAACCGCAGCACCGGTAATCGTTTCTAACATGTCTACAACTGCCGCCGCACAACCAACCGTTATTGTGCCTAAAATAAACATTCAAATACCGGTAGATTTTACCACCACCTCAATGGCAGAATCAGTCATTCAAGAGTCCCTCGAGGAGGGGATTGTGCACTATCCTAACACCGCTTTACCGGGCCAAAATGGCAACGGTGCGTACTTTGGACACAGTAGTTCAAATATATTCAACAATGGTAAGTATAAGTTTGCATTTGTACTACTGCATCAGCTGACTACTGGCGATATTTTTTATATAACATATCAGGGTAAGGTATATGCTTATCAAGTGTTCGCCAAAGAAATTGTGCCGCCGACAAAAGTAAGCGTACTTAACGACACCAAGGGCAAACAAGCCACCGCCGTACTCATCACATGCGACCCGCCAGGGCTGAGCACCAACAGGTTGGTAGTATGGGGCGAACAGATTAGCCCAAGCCCATCCACCAACAGCGCACCCACACCACGCACCGAAGACGCCCCAACCGAAATCTCAAGCAATGGGCCAACGCTGTGGACCCGCATGGTTCGAGGCATCCAGTTCTGGAAACAACAAGAATAGTTAGCTTAAAGCTTTACTGGGTTGTAACTCGTAAAGGCGTTGACTGCAAAAATGCCTTTACATTGGCACTGGTCGAAACGGTGTACAGAACCTGGTAGTCAGAACTAAACATGGGCTTATACGCAGGCAGGGCTGTTACCAGCTCTTGCAAATTGGTATTGTCATAATCTAGCATAATCATTTTTCCGCCACTTATATACATTAGGTGGTGACCATCCATCCACTCAGCATATGGCTGAGGCGCATCAATAGGCTTTTCGAGAGTAAATAAGCGCGTGACTACGTCTTCTGCATCGTACACCCCTATGCGTTGAGCACTTTGCGCTGAAATGAGTTGAGCGGTTGCAGAGAACGATACATGCTGTGGCTCAGGCACGCGCAAAAACCGCCATGCAGCAGGTAGAGAGCCTGCGCGAAGTACTTGCGATTGTGGATTTTTATATATGTACGCACCTTTGTCTTTTGTTGCTGCCGCAATAACATACCAGTCGCCATCGTACTGGGCAATGTCTAGCAAATATTTTTGGTCAATGTTTTCGTACTTTCTCAGAACCGTTGAACGCACACCTTGTAGTAGCACAATGCTTATTTGGGTGGTTGTTTGTTTGCCGGTTGGCGGCGTAGTTGTTGCGTATAGTACAGTGTCGTCTGCGTACGTTTTATAGGCCACAACGTCTCTCAGGGCGGTTCGGTTTGTAGCAGAACCAAGTGTGAACGAGCGTAATACTTTAGTCGTGGGGGAGTAGCCATAGAACGCATCAGGCTGTTTATCAAACAGTGTTAGTTCTTCTGCCATGTCTGGGGCAACGGTACGAGTCACGTTTTTGCTTGCTTGAACGTCGTTTACGTCTAGTACAATGTATTCGCGCTTTTCTTGGCCGGCCTGTGTGTAGTAGTGCAAAAACAAGACATTTTTGTTGTCATCTGCCCACTCAATTGGTTCCCAGCGCTGAGGCCCTTCAGACACAGTGGCCACACTGGCGGGCGGGGTAATAATGCTGGTCTCGAGCTTTTTAGGGTCACGAGTGTTAAGCAAAGTAAATTGGTTTGGCGTTGCCGCTTCAGAAAGTAAGATTAAACGCTTGCTTAAACTTTGCGTAACAAAAAGTGGCGACTCGGTATAGCTGGCAATTTGCGTTGACGCAAGATTTGTTGGGATTAAGAACGGATAGTCAAACCGCTGGACATCTCCGCCATTAACGGTCAACTTTTTGTACCAGTCACGGTAGCCAGTGGCGCTAACACTCAAGTCGTATGAACCAGAGTTTACATCGAGTTTGGTGTTCGTTTTGGCCTTGGTTGTGCCATTTAACGCAACATCTGCACCTGTAGGGGTGCTTGAAACAAAAACTAATCCACGTTGCGTAACATCGCCATCTTTATCAACCGTATAACCGTATGAGGCATATAGCAAAACAAGGCTAGCGATAGCAATAGCTATTGCTACAAGGCCATAGCCAGTAAGTAGGGCAATGCGTGTTCGGCGTTCTTTGTTAGGGTCTAAAAAATCCATAAATGTGCTCCTAAAAGTATACCTTGGAATAGCTTTTAAGAATAGTCAATTATTCTGATAGTTATACACAAAAACTGTTGTAGATAACGCTTGCAATTACTAAGGGTAAGCAGTATCATACAAGCAGAAAATCGCTGTACAAAAGCAAAGAGGAAAAAACTGTGACGAAACAAACAATAGAACTAAACGGAAAGCACTACGATGCCGTTACGGGCGCGTTGGTTTCGGCCAAGACCGAAAAAGAGCCAACACGGCACGCAAGTGCTGCAAAAACTGTCAAAACAGAGAGCGCTGCAGCAGAAGTAAAGGCAACGGTTAACCATACCAAGGCGCACGGCGTGCAATCTTCGCAAACGCTTATGCGAAAGTCTGTAAAGCGCCCCGGGACAGACACCAAGCACTATTCAGTGCACGTACCCGTTGCACACGAAGAGGCAACGCCTATTCATGTTAAACATGGCGCTCATGCTGTTAACCAGCATCGCTTAGAACGCTCTAAGACGGTACAACAAAGCGCTTATGTCCAAAAATATAACCCGCTGCACCATGTACCTGTAACTTTATCTTCTGTACCCGTACAACCAGAACCAAAGCAAGAAGAGCAAGAGGCACCCGTAGCACCACCACCAATTCAGCATGGTATTGAAATGTTCGAGCGAGCCATCGAAAACGCTAGTCACTATGTAGATATTAGCGCTCAAAAGAAGCATTTTACCAAAAAACAACGACGACACGCGCTAAGTATGGGGTCTGGCTTTGCAGCCCTTATGCTGGTTGCGGGCTTTATGGTGTACCAAAACACCCCTGGTTTACAAATAAGCGCCGCCGGTATGCGCGTTGGCCTTAGTACTACTACGCCCGACTTTAAAGAAATTGGCTTTAGTTATAACGGCGTAACAACAGCTCAAGACAAGCGAATTATTGGTCTCAAAGACGGCCAGGGCAGCTACCAGCTTACCCAGCAAAAGACCAACTGGTCGGGCGACTCGATGATACACTCTGTTTCGTCAACGGATGCCAGCGGCAACCCAAACTACACAACCACAGAAGTAAATGGCCAAAAAGTATACAAGCTAAGTAACGGCAGCACAATGTGGGTCAAAGATGGTGTTTGGTACTCGCTAAGTGGTAACCGTGGCGTTAATCCCCAAAAACTTGAAGCCATAGTCCAGAACAGCTAAGATATCGATCCCTCCGACGGCACACAATAAACAGCCACTCTGTTGACTATCTCAGCTGTTGCGCGTGCTAACGTAGCCCGGCGAGCACAAAGATCGCCCGATTTTGCACATAAATAATTCATAGCAAGAGCATCTAGGTCTACTACAATATCATATCCACAGCTTGGGCTTTGGTTACGCTCGCCTGGCACAATACACTGCTCATCTTTGTCATACCGAGAAGGCGGATGTGCTTGCTCGTTTAGGCATGATGTTTGTATTTGAGCAACAACAGCGGGTGCAACGTCTGTCACTTCAAGCCCTCCACTTTTGAGCTGACTTAATTGTGGGCCACTAAGTACAAGAGGGGTGCCTAACTCAATTTGTTGGTCTACTATTTCAGCGTTAGACATATACGAGTATTGTTACGCATGCGCGAACTAAGCGCAACAACTTTATCAACAACACCGCCACTTTCGCGCCAGCCAACAAAAAGGTATACTCATATCTGTAATGACAGAAGTAAGAACACGCTTTGCCCCTAGCCCCACAGGCTATTTGCATGTTGGCGGTATTCGCACCGCACTTTTTGCGTACTTGCTTGCCAAGAAACACCAGGGCACGTTTGTGCTACGGTTTGAAGACACCGACAAAAAAAGGGAAGTGCCAGGTAGCGCAGAACACCTTATAACCAGCTTAAAGGCTCTTGGCATTATGTACGACGAAGGACCCGACATTGGTGGCCAGTTTGCGCCGTACATTCAAAGCCAGCGACTAGAGTCGTACCAAACCTGGGCAAAAAAGCTCATTGACGCTGGTCGCGCCTATGCCGACCGTACACCAGCGAAGAAGTTCAAGTCTTTCGCGAGCAAGCGCAAGCAGCCAAAAAGCCATTTTTGTACCGCAACCACCGCCCCAAAAACCCACCAGCGTGGGACGGCACAACTCCGCTTCGCTTTAAGTCCGAACCAAAAGCATACCAGTGGCACGACGAAGTTATGGGAGACCTTTCTAC
>JBATPG010000023.1:0-2516 GCA_049291335.1 Saccharimonadales bacterium (SeqCode)
GTCGAAAAGCCAGAGAACAAGAAACTTCAGTCAGACCCAGCTTCTGACAATGGCGACAGACGAGCGGCCATAGACAAAATAACCCACGCAACCAACATTTTGCGCCAAGCAGGCATTATAGCGGTTGTGGTCTTTGCCACTATCTCTGTGCTTATTATCTTTAACACAATTCAAATGGCCATCTTTAACCGACGCGACGAACTGCAAATTATGCGGCTGCTTGGTGCAAGCACCTGGTATATTAGGGGGCCGTTTGTGGTTGAGGCTATTATTTATGGTGTGCTTTCGGCTATTACCTCTATACTGCTCATAAACGCACTGTTTATTACGGCATCAAAGTCGTTACAGGCAACAAGCTTTGGTATTTTAGACATTAGTTATTCGCAAGAATATTTCAGCAGCATGTACTGGAAGCTTTTGGGCATACAGCTTATGTTTGGTATACTTATCGGAGCCGCCTCTTCTATAATTGCCACGCGGCGCTACCTCAAATTCAAAACGCCAAAGAAATAACGAAAACACATATAACTCGCATGCGCAGTGCAGCTTGTAGCACATACTGCGCGGGGGAAGTTGTTCAAAAGAGAACCGGCACTATAAACGGGTTACTATTCCTCGCACTGTAGCAGCCGGCACATACAACAAATCACAACACACCACAGAAGGTAAGGAGGGTTGAAATACTTGCATAAGCGTGATATACTTCAAAGGTCTACAAACAAGACAAAAACAATGAAAAAACAGCAGAATCAATTAGTTACAACGGCTTCCCGTTTGTTCTCAACCCGTCGAAGAAAACAGGTCAGCCTATTTGTAGTTGCCCTTGCACTAGCCTTTACAGGGTCAATTATGCCTATTTGGAAGCAAGTCGTTCAGGCAGACCAGTACCAGGATCAAATCAACCAACTCAATGCCGAAAACGCCAACACACGGGGGCTAGTAAATGACCTGCAGTCTCAGGCTTCTAGTTATCAAGACGCCATTAGCAAGCTACAAGAGCAAATTAACGGCCTGCAAGCCTCAATTAATTCAAATGTTGCCAAGCAGACCGAACTGCAAAGTCAAATAGACATTGCACAGGCAGAAATAGACAAACAACGATCTCATTTGGCCTCTGACATTAAAGCTATGTATGTCGACGGCACCCCTGACACACTAGAAATGCTTGCGACAAGCAAAAACTTAAGTGAATTCGTCGACAAGCAAGAGTACCGTTCGCGCGTTCAGAGCAAAATTCAAGACACCATGGCAACTATTGCCGAGCTACAAAAGCAACTGCAGTCACAAAAGGTGCAAATAGAAGTACTTATTAAAGAACAGCAGACTCAGCAAGCCATGCTTGACTCTGACCGAGCAAAACAACAAGAAATGCTTAGTTACAACCAGGGCCAACAGGCAGGATTCAACGCTCAAATTAGTGCAAATACTCAAAAAGTTGGTGAGCTACGAAAAGCCCAGGCTGAAGCAATTCGTCGCATGGGCGGTAGTGCTGTATTGGGTGACACCGGAGACAATACGTACCCAGCAAAATGGAAAGCCGCACCACTCGACGCTTATGTAGACAACTGGGGTATGTATACCCGAGAATGTGTTAGCTACACTGCTTGGAAAGTCTACGAAGCTTACGGCAACATGCCGTACTGGGGCGGTATTGGCAACGCTAACGAATGGGTCCGAAACGCTCGTAACTATGGTGTGCCTACGAGCTCAACACCAAGACCCGGCACTGTGGGAATCTCTCTTGCCGGCACCTATGGCCACGCCGTATGGGTTGAAGCAGTCGACGGCAACAGCGTCATAGTAAGCGAGTACAACTATGACTGGGCAGGCAACTACCGCAAATGGCGCTATCCTACCTCGACATTTACCTATTTGTACTTTGGCGATTGGCGAAGATAATACAACCCCAAGTGCAGCTTTCCAGCCCGTCAGCAATGACGGGCTGTTGTTTTGCTATCGCAGAGCTTTGTACAGTGACAAAGCGGCGTATTTAACGCGCGCATACACAATATCAACTGGGTTTTTGTGTGACTCTTCGTAGCCACCAAATCGCTTCTTAAAGCTCGTTACACCAGACAAATGCAGCTTCTTAACAGGGTCTTGTACTCCGCCAAAGTTAAACAGGTTACAACCAAAAACTTCTTTACTATGGGAAATAGATTTCCATAGTAAGAAATATGCTGGAGCAATTTTCCTAAAATCATTACTCGAACCTGCAAAAACGTAGTGAGCCTGGCCATCGTGAACAATAAAAAGTGCTGCTGCAGCTGGTTTGCCGTCAATCGAACAAACAGCTACGAACCCTTCGTCGGGTGAAATTGCCGCAAAAGCTGCTTGGTAGTAGGCTTTGTCAAAGATACTAAAATCATCACGCCCTGCGGTTGTTTGCATGAGTTCATAAAAGGTGTCTAGTGGCGCCTCAGAGGGCACGTAGGTCTCAAATGTAGCGTTGGCACGCTCGGCTAGCCGAACGTTGTAGCGGGCGTGCTTGTGCATGCCCATCCAAATGGTGTCTA
>JBATPG010000024.1:0-7542 GCA_049291335.1 Saccharimonadales bacterium (SeqCode)
TGATTTATGCATATAACCACTCCTTTATTTGCCCAACCGCTGTTCGAACGTCTGGGTTTAGCTGTATGTCGTGCTCGATTTTTTCTACCGAGTGTATGGCGGTAGTGTGGTCTTTTCTACCAAGCTCGCGGGCAATCTTAGGAAAACTAAGATGCAACTCACTACGCAGCAAATACATCGCAACCTGTCTGGGAACGACAATTTCTTTGTCTCGCTTTGGCCCAACGATTTCATCCATAGATATTTGGTAGTGCTTGGCACAGCGTTCAATAATTTGTTTGGCGCTGAGGTGTTTTGGTCGTGCCCGACCAGCACCAAGTAGCCCCGTAACAATGGCAATGTTGGGTTCCAACGCCCGCATTTCACAAAAGGCGATAAGTTGGTTAAGGGCGCCTTCAAGCTCACGAATGTTGGTCTGAATGTTAGTCGCCAAATATTCAACCACGTCGCCCGGCAAGGTTATAGACCGCGTGGCCGCTTTAGTCTGCAATATGGCACAGCGTGTTTCGAAGTCTGGGTTTTGCATGTCAATGCTCATGCCCCACACAAAACGGCTTTTTAAACGGTCCTCAAGGGTAGGAATCTCACCTGGGGGCTTGTCGCTACTTAAAATAATTTGTTTGTTTGCTTGGTGTAGGGCGTTAAAGGTATGAAAGAACTCTTCTTGGATTTTTTCTTTTCCAGCCAGGAACTGCACGTCGTCAACAATAAGTACGTCGGCACTGCGGTATTGATCTGCAAAGTCGGTGTTTTTCTTAAACCGCAAAGCATCGACAAATTCTTGCACAAACTGCTCGCTCGTAATGTATAGCACCCGAGAGTTGGGTCGTTGGCTCGAGACTGCGTTCCCGACTGCTTGTATAAGGTGTGTTTTGCCTATGCCTACACCACCGTACAAAAACAAGGGGTTGTACTTAGTACCAGGTTCGGTCGCTATGGCTTGGCAGGCAGCGTACGCAAGCTCGTTAGCCGAGCCTACAATAAAGTTCTCAAAGGTGTATTTTTCGTTTATACCCTGACGGTACTGGTGGCGAAGCGGGTTTCTTGGAGCAGGCGTCGTAACCTGCGGGTAGGCGGGAGTCATGCTGTCTTGGCGGCGCGATTCTTGAGGTTCATATGACTCTGTTGGCATGGCCAAGCCATCTGTTGGACTAGCGTTCTTGGGCAAAGAGTGAGTTTTGTAGGTAACATGTGGGTTCTGTAGGCCGTTTTTGCGAAGAGTAGATTCTATAAGTTCGCTATATTTACGCTCGAGCTGTTGCTTTATAAAAACGTTTGGCACGCCAACAACGACAGTGTCTCCCGACAACTCAATAATATGGGTGTTCTTAAACCAGGTCAAAAAGTTGGCACGCGAAAGACCGATTTCTATATCGCCCAACACAGTTTGCCATAGTTGATCTGCTTGCACCGTAGCTCCTTTTATATATCCCCTAGCACCCAATCCAAATTTCGTACTGGTCTTACTATACGTGAAAATGCAACTAGTTTTCCACAATATTTTCTACAACTACCTATATCCGTTGAAATAGGCCTCTTTAGAGGTAGGTTTATACACAGGCAAGAGCCACCTCAAGAACAACTGTGGATAAAACTGTGGTAAAAGTGGACAAGCCCCGTAGTGAACCTATAGACAAATAAAACAAAACAGTAATTTATAGGCATTTCGGTTCTCTCTGTGGTATACTTGAGAAAACGATAGAAAGCGAGACTAATTAAGTATGCCTAAGAGGACCTACCAACCAAAGAAACGACACCGTTCACGAGTGCACGGCTTTATGAAGCGCATGGCTTCACGTGCAGGTAAATCTGTACTACAACGACGACGCAACAAGGGTCGTGCTCGTTTAAGCCACTAGATATAAACGTAACAGCGAAGGGCTATGCATGCTGGCACAGTCACACCGTTTTCATGGACGGCGCTCTACCACGCTCGCATATAAAAACAGCGCGGCTTACCGTGCCGGCTTGATTACGCTACGGGTGTCTAAAAGTTCGCCCGAAACACCCTATAGAGTAGCGGTGGTGGTAAGCAAAAAGGTGCACAAGTCGGCGGTTATACGCAATCGCATTCGTCGTCGCGTGTATGAACTATGCCGTACGCGCTTGTACGAAGACTCCCACCAAGACCTGCTGTTTATTGCTCACGACGCCAAGTTGGCCACTATGCCCGCCGAAAAACTGCAGCATATGTTCCTAAAACTATGCAAAGATGCCAAACTACCACTTCGTGCCGACAATGACCGCAAGGGTCGTGGTATAGTGGATAAGAAGGAAAAGCTAGATGTTTCATGATTTTATAGTCTTACCAATCTTAAACCTGCTGATATTTATATATGCCATCATACCCGGGCATAACTTTGGTGTTGCCCTTATTTTGTTTACTATACTTGTGCGCTTGCTCATGTGGCCGCTGGTTAAAAAGCAGCTAAGACAGGCTAAGATTACCCGAGCGTTGCAGCCAGAGCTAAAACGCATTAAGCAAGAGACCAAAGGTGACAAGCAAAAGCAATCCATGATGATGATGGAGCTCTACAAAGAGCGTGGCGTTAACCCGTTTGGCACCATACCAACACTTATCGTACAAATGGTGGTGCTTATTGGCTTATACATTGGGCTTACCGCTGTTATTAAAGACCCTAAGCAACTTGTCGATATGGCGTATCCGTTTATACAAAACCTGCCATGGATGAAAGAGCTTGCAGCTAACCCAGCCCTGTTTGACAGCACCTTCCTTGGGTTTATCGATTTATGGAAACCCGCCCTTAGTGAAAGTGGCATATACATACCAGCGTTCTTGCTAGTTCTAGGCAGCGCAGGCATACAGTTCTTGACCAGTCGTCAGTTAATGCCAGTCGACAAAGACGCTCGTAAGCTGCGCGACATCTTAAAGGGTGCGGGCGACGGCCAACAGGCAGACCAAGCAGAAGTAAGCGCCGCTGTTAGCAAAAACATGCAGTACATCATACCGGTAATGGTGTTTATTTTTACTATCAACCTTGCCGCCGCACTTAGCCTGTACTGGTTTGTTGGTGGTCTCGTAGCCTACATACAACAGTACATTGCCCTACGCGAAGAAGGTGAAGACCTCGAAAAGGTAGCCGACAAAGCAACGCCAAAAAGTAAAGCCACCAAGAAAAAACTAGCCAATGCCAAAAAAGCAGTTATTGTAGCCGAACCAACAACCACGCCAGTAGCGGCGGCCACCGATACAGCTACTAAGACTACCAAAAGTGGCAGTAAAGTCAGCTATAGTACTGGCACTAGCACCCCAACTCGCAACGAACCAACTCAACACAAAAAACCATCTAAATCTTCTAAGAAAGCCAATAAAAAACGAAGGAGGTGAGTATGGATACGTCTATCGAAGGGTCAATTTTATACGCAAAGAAATACCTAGAAGATATACTGTCGTTCTTTGGACTTAACACTGATGTCTACGCAACCAGCGAAGACGAAGAAGTTATAGAGCTAAACGTACCCTCAACGCACCTAAATGGCTTTCTTATTGGTAGCCACGGCGACACTATGCGCGCACTACAGTTTTTGGTTAGCAGTGCCTTAAAGAGCCAAGGCTATGAACACTGTCGGGTAAACGTAGACATTGCCGACTATAAAAAACACCACGCCGACCGCGTGAGCGAGCAGGCAGAGGAATGGATCAAGAAGGTTAAAGAAACAGGCGAGCCGTACAATGTGCCGCCAATGAACCCTGCCGACAGGCGCACTATACACCGCGTGGCAGCCGACGCTGGCCTTACCAGTGAATCGGTAGGAGAGGGAAGAGAGCGACACATCGTTCTTAAGCTCGCCGAATAAGCTGGCCAGCTGTACTATAATGGCAAAAACTCATCCAGTTATAACTGTGCTCGGGGGTGGAACCGGTAGCTTTACGGTGCTACAAGCGCTCAAAACTATAACGCCACACATACGAGCAGTTGTCAACATGAGTGACGACGGGGGATCGACAGGGGTTTTGCGCGACGAACTTGGCGTCTTGCCACCGGGCGACGCACGCCAGTGTTTGATTGCGCTCAGCGAAAGCCAAGACATCCGTAGTTTGTTTGAATACCGGTTTGACTCTGGCACGCTTGCTGGTCAGTCGCTTGGCAACATGATTTTGTCTGGCTTAGAGTTGCAACATGGTAGTTTTGAAAAAGCCGTTGAAGTAGCTAGTGATATTTTGCGCATTCGCGGCAAAGTTATCCCGGTGGTGCTTGGCAATCACAAACTTACCATGACAGATGGCGACAAAGAAATAACCGGCCAGTTTGCCATACGTAACCACCCTATTGGCAATCAAAATGCTCGGGTTCGCTTAGAACCAGTAAGTACAATAAACAAAAAGGCTGCCGACTGCATTAAAGAATCAGACATTGTTGTTATAGCGCCCGGTGGTTTGTACTACTCACTACTGCCAATATTTTCTGTAAATGGCATAAAAGAGGCACTCGCCAACACCAAAGCCACAGTGGTGTACATTGCCAACCTGGTTAACCAGGCCGAGCACACGCAAAACTGGCACGTTGCCGACTACGTCTGCAAAATAGAAGAATACGTAGGTGCAGGCACTATAGACACAGTGCTCTACAACGACACTCCCATAAGCGAAGCACTGTTAAAGAAATACGCTGCCGAAGGCGAATACCCTGTAGACACCTCGCCAGCCAAGTTTACGGGTGTCGGCTACAAAACCATGGGAGTTCCCCTAGTTTCTTCGACCATACACATACAAGACAAGGCCGACAAAGCCATACGGCGCACGCTTATACGCCACGACGGCGACAAAGTCCGCGAAACCATCGAAAAACTCCTTCTCAGCTAACAAATTTCTTGCAAAAACAGCATAAAAGTGTAATATATACCTAATATTCGTTGAGGTTTATTAGGTAAATTGTTTTGATGGTAGGCACCGCGCACATAAAGAAATTTTTTAGCCTCGTTACGCTGTTAGTAGTGTTTTTGTTGAGTGCCATAGCCACAACTGCCTTTGGTGCTAGCCAACTACAGCCAGACTGGTTGTGGGACGAAGACATTGCCGCTACCAAGCAAGGTGACGAGCTGTTTAATGTTGAGCCATGGAGTTACGGTGTTGACTGTGTAGACACGTATGTTTCGTCTGGGCTAAGCTGGTGTGCGCAAAACACTCCTGTTGGAAAACTTGCCAACAGCACCCTTATTGACGGGCCCAAAGGCACCCTTAAGCTTGACCCTTTCTACGGATTTGTTGCACCCAGTATTCCAAACAACTCAAACACCATACTCACCTATTACGCACCCAAAGCGTGGTTTTCTGGTTTTGTTATTCAGCGCAGCACCTATAAAGCCGCTAACCTACAGTATGTAGAGCGGTATGGTCTGCCACCAATAAAAGAGTATAAATACGTTCCCGATTCGCCTGTGTCTCTGCTGTACGCAAACGGAGAGTTGGCGCGTGTTGTGCCACAGTCGATTACGTTCTCTCAAAACGGCAAGTTTATGGCAGTCGGAATCGACGGAGGGGGTATCGTCGTATACGACACCAGCAACTGGAACGGTAAGGTTATATCTGTTGACACAAGGCTGAAGGGCTTTGACCTAGCAACTAAAGGAGCAAACCTAGCTATTAGCGACGACGGCCAGTTTGTAGCGGTGAACGCAAACTTTGGTACTGGTGCCGCGCCACAGCCAACACTACGGGTGTACGACACGCGCACGTGTTTTGATCAGTCGTTTTACCTAAGCCAGCGTACAAAAAGTAACGGCTGCGAGTTTAGAGATGTTTGGACGGGTGAATTTAGAGCTCTGAAATACTCGGCGCTAAAAGACGCAGTACAAGCTGAGTACCCTCGGCAAATTCGATTTAGCACCAACAATGCTGTTTTATTTAAGGCCGTACATAGCCGTACGTCGCCATCAGCTTTTGCTGTTTCAAGCCATAAAGTAGCTAGTGCATTTACGGAGAGTAGTAACTATGTAGGCTTGCTCGGCATGGGCGACTCATACATATCTGGCGAGGGCGCTTTTAGCTATCGAAAGCCTACCGACAGCCGTGAAAATAAGTGCCATAACTCGTGGCTTTCGTACCCCTACACAAAAGGGAATCAGCATGTGGTACACCCTGTTTCTGTTGCCTGTTCTGGCGCAAAGATTGATGATATGACAACGACAGACCCAGAGTACATAGGCCAGAATAATATTAACCCACGTATTGAGTGGCAGAATCGAAGCTTCAATGAGAGAGATAAAATTGAGAAAACATATACTCCAGGTTATCAGGGCCAGATAGTATTTTCCCAAGAAATTAGACCTCGTACTATTTTATTATCTGTTGCTGGCAACGACATTAACTTCAGCAATATCGTAACAGGTTGTGTAAGTAACTTTCCCGAAGAGACTTGCTACCCCTACTACAAAGAGCGCCGAGAGCTAATGGAGCAAATTCGCTCACAATATTCTCGGCTTAAAAACCTGTACAGAGAAGTCAAAGAAAATTCTAAGGGCAATATATATGTTGTTGGGTACCCAGAGATTGCCAAGCCGGGCGGTAACTGCGGGGTTAATGTTCGCCTGGACGCTGAAGAGGTAAAATTTAGTTCTGACCTAGTAGTGTACCTAAACAAGGTTATTAAAAACGCAGCGTCAGACGCTGGCGTGCTGTATGTAGACAACCAAAAAGCGTTGTATGGAAACAGACTGTGCGAGGCGCCAAAGGGCCAAGCGGGCATGAACGGCCTTACCAAGGGCAATGACAAGTTTCTTGTGGTGCTGGGTAGTGAAAGCTACCACCCAACTGCGCTAGGCTACAAAATGCTTGGAGACGGCATTGTCGCTAAAACAAATAATTTTACCACCACTATGCCCAACAAAACAAACCTAGGCGCACCTGCCATTAGCGACAACGACCCACTACTGGCGGGGCGAAAGCCAAGCACCATCAACTACGACAGGCTTATATGGAGTGGCGTGACCACCACTACAAAGGTTGTCGTTAAGAGTACAAAATACGCTATCGATGTCTCAAAGTACAGACTTAATCCCAGCTCGATATTCAAGGCTATTATAAAATCGGAGCCAGTAATTTTGGCCGAGGGAGTTCTGCAAGACGACGGCAAAATACTTATACAGACCCCGAACGACATACCGGCTGGTTTTCATACCCTACACATATATGCAGAAGATGCCGATGGAGTAGCCGTAGATATTGCCGAAAAAATATACATTGCACATAGCAAAACAGACTATAACGGCGACGGCGTGCCAAATAGCGAAGCGAGCTGTGTTTTTGTGCCAGACAGCGGTATAGACGAAGATGCAGACGGCCTTGATGACGCCTGCGACACCGTCGGTGCCGAAAGCTTTGTTCCTGAAGTACCAGTGCCCGACGACTCGCAAGAAGACTTCTCTGCGCTCTTGGGCGGTGCGACAGACGCCAACCCCACAGACTCGCTTATAACAGAGTACGTCGAACCAAAAAAGGACGAGCCAAAGGTAATTACGCCAAACGCCATGCAAGATGCACCAAGCTCGGCTACTAGCACTAGCACTACTACAAATACTACT
>JBATPG010000025.1:0-18326 GCA_049291335.1 Saccharimonadales bacterium (SeqCode)
GTACCTTCGAGAGTAACCGTTTGCTGTGCGAGTTTTGCACGCAAGCGTTACCGCAACTTCCCTCTCGGTGCTACCGTTGCCATGCTACCACCCGAGATTTTGCTGTTTGTACTAAGTGTCACAAGACATCATCACTAGCTCATGTGCAGGCGGTAACCTCGTACCAAGGAGACGCTAAAGAGCTCTTGCACCACGCAAAGTATGAACGTGCTCAAAGTGGGCTACATGAAATAGCGCAACAGATGTATGAAGCCTATGGAGCTAGTGTTGAACCCGGAGTTATTATTATTCCCCTGCCAACCGCAACATCGCGCGTCCGCCAGCGTGGCTACGACCACGCGGTGTTGCTAGCGAAAGATCTGTCTCGATTGTTGGCAGTGCAAATCTCGCCACTACTGCGACGCAGAACCCAGGCTCACCAAGTGGGTTCTTCTCGTTCGGCACGCTTTAAGCATATGGAAGGTGCGTTTAGGGTTACACAACCCGCCCGCCTGAAAGATGCGCATGTTTTGCTGGTAGATGACGTAGTGACCACTGGCGCAACTCTTGAGGCAGCCGCTAAGCAATGTAAAATGCATGGGGCCAAACAAGTTGATGCGTTGGTGTATGCGCAGACGTCGTAAGCGTTGACTTGACTACTGGTAGGGGTGTTTACTGGGGGCATGACAAACGCAAATAACTTCCAAGACATTGACCCAATAATCAAAAAAACTGCGGGACACTCTTTTTTGGTTGGTCCGTCCACGTTGTGTTATTTAAGAGGAATTGGTCAAACTGCTATGGATGATGCACCTTCTGCACGGTCTGGCGTTGATGGAGCGAAGGCTGTAATCGAATTAGAAATAGAAGGACTAAAGCGCACAGATTTGGATGTGGATTGTTTGCTGGCGCGTCGGGATGCGGAGCCCCAAGCCAATCAGTGAGAAAAGGGTTTGTTTTGCTCGATTAATCTCATGAGAGGGATTCGCCTTGGTCGCCGACCGCAACATTGCGCTGGCTAGACCAACCGGTCTCCCAGGGTCGATCGGCTTCGGGTCGGGGTTTGCCACTGGCAAACCCGTTCGAATCCCTCTCGCAAATAAAAAAGACCCAACAAATGGGTCTTTTTTATTTGGCGGAGAGAGAGGGATTCGAACCCTCGCAGGGACTCGCGCCCCTCTAACGATTTAGCAAACCGTCCCCTTCAGCCACTTGGGTACCTCTCCATGAGGCATGAGACAAACTGCGTTTTTCTCATCGCGCAGGCAAAATGGTTCACATTTTGTCTGGCTGCTCTTTTCCTTAATAAGGAAGCTGATGTAATTAGTATAGCAAAATCCAATAGAACATAGCTCTGTTTTAATGGCGGAGAGGGAGGGATTATTTCATATATTCTTGCGGCGTGCTCGAAGCAAGCTTCTGTGCGCGTCCTCGAATATCTAACCCACTCACTTCGCTCGTACGGGTTCGCAGCCCCATTTTTAGCAAATAAATCGAGCCTATTCTTTCAAACAGTCTCTATTTATTTGGCGGAGAGGGAGGGATTCGAACCCTCGGTACCGTTGCCGGCACGACGGTTTTCAAGACCGTTACCTTCAACCACTCGGTCACCTCTCCTTACTTGGTAATGAGACAAACTTCGTTTTTCTCATCGCGCCGGGCAAAATGAAATACATTTTGTCTCGGGCTGCTCTTTTCCTTCTGGCGCAGCCGGAATGAGAAATAATTTGCTTACTTAAAAGGTACATATTTTCAAACTTTTGTTGGCTACAAGCGTTTGCTAACGTCACGAGTATATCATATCTGTCGATGGTACGCATATCTCTGGAGTATTGGTGTACAATAGTGCTTATGCAAGAGCAGAACGAACCCGGCGCAGTTGTTACACCTGGAGGTGTAGATATGGTACCGCCTCCGCCACCACCACAAACGCTTGGCACGCAGCCCATGACTCCGCAGCCTATAGCGCCTCAGCAGCCCGCTCAACCCTTTGAGCCACAACAAATACAATCCCCCGCTTATTCTAATTCAGAACCAATGCCGTCACCCTTTGGCTCAAACGCAGAGCAACAATTTGGCGCCAGTGATTCGCCAGAACAAGACGGTTTGTTTATGACATGGCAATCCCAAGAGACCGATGAACAAGACAAGCAAAGCCGCTGGTACGCCGCCGTCGCTCTGGTGGCTGTAGCACTCACCGGTGTAGTATTTTTGCTAACCGAAAAAGACATTTTAGTATCAGCTGCAGTCTTTTTATCGGTACTTGGTTTTGCCTACTTAGCTAGCCACAAGCCCAAACAGCAACAGTATGCTCTTGCTGAAGAAGGTATATATGTTGGGGAGAAACTTCGTTTGTACGAAGAATTCAAAAACTTCTCAGAAGTCGAGGAAACTTCTGGCCCCTCAATTATCTTAATCCCCCACAAAAGATTCGCTTCGCCTTTAGTTTTAAAACTGACTCACGACACTATTGAAGCAGCCGTAGGCATACTTACCCGCTACTTACCCATCGAAGAACGCAAGCTTGATGCGGTCGATCAGCTCGTGCGTCGCATACGGCTTTAAACGCTCGAGTGCACAATCTATTTGCATAAGCACTATTAATATGATACAATACATTTAATAGTTGTGTAACTAAAGAGATACACGCGAGGTTAGACATATGTATGAGCAACGACAACCATCAACAGTAGGACGCATAGTTTGGCTGATAGTATCAGGCTTAGTAATTATTGGCGTTATTTGGTTCATCTTGTGGCTTATATTTTGGCGTAACCCAGAGTCAACCGAAGATGCAGCCAAAGAAACAGAATCTTCTTTAACTGAATCAACCACTAGCGGTTCGGATACTTCATCGTCTTCGGGCAATACTAGTACCTCAACAGGCGGCAGCACTACTACTGGCACAGGTTCAACATCTGGCACGGGTGCTTCGTCGGGAGCTTCTGGCTCGGGCACAACAACAGGCGGCAGTACTACACCCGCTCCAACCCCTACGGCGCCTCAGACATCTAGTACAGCAACAACCACTCCAAACACAGATTTAGCAAATGCCGGCCCAGGCGACATGGTGGTGCCATTAGTTATTGCAGTTGGCGGCGGCACCCTGCTCTATCACCTGCACCTGCGACGCAAAGCACAGTAGATTCACTTACGACACTGTAAAAAAACGAGCGATAATTTATCGCTCGTTTTCGCTCATGTCTTCGTTTAAAAATACGTCCTCTATTTTAATGACTGGAAAAAATGTACGTGTCATATGTTCTCCTCATTACAACCTTATAGTACCCTAACGAAGTAATTGCGCTGTAAACTAACTCACAAAAAAAGACACCGGCGAAGCGTAACGATGCTTTTGTGATATATATCACTTAAAGCCACTATTAATTGGTTGCTAACAGAGAGTATAGTGATAAGTGACTAGCTCAGCCATTTGCTTATGGCAAAGCACTAAGCTTCTCAGTTAATTAAACGAGGAGGTTGAGATGGCTAAACAAGCTACAGATCAAAATATTAGTGGTTGGGTTGGCTGGGTCGGTTTTGCGGCCCTTATGTTGGCACTGGTTGGAATATTCCACATGATCGCCGGCTTTGTCGGCTTGTTCCAAGAAGACATTTATGCAGTAGGCCCAAACGCAGTTTGGATGTTTGACTACAGCCAATGGGGTTGGATTCACATTCTAGGTGGCTTACTAGCCTTCCTAGCAGCAGGCTCGCTAGCAGCTGGTCATATGTATGGTCGCGTCATTGCGGTACTAGTTGCAATGGTTAGCGTTGTTGCTAACATGGCATTTGTGCCTGTGTACCCTGTTTGGTCACTCATGATGGCCACAGTGGGTGTGCTAGTTATCTGGGCCGTTACGGTTCACGGCGGCGAACTAAAAGAAGACTAATAGTTAGTTTAACTACTTTAAAAATGAGCTCACGTTTTGTGGGCTCATTTTATTAGGTGCATCGACAGGATCGAAGACTGCTTACACAAAGTGCCGGTCGTAGGTTCGAATTAGCGCTTTGACCAAGTAAAAACGGCCAGCTCTCACTGACCGCCTTAACTTGGTGTACCCGACAGGATTCGAACCTACGACCTTTGGCTCCGCAAGCCAACGCTCTATCCAGCTGAGCTACGGGTACAAAACAACAGGGGTAATTGTACCATGGCTTTGCCCCTATTGCTAGAGGTAAACTGATCTCCTGTATCTGTTACAATATGTAAGATGGAGAGGTGGCCGAGTGGTTGAAGGTGCCGCTCTCGAAAAGCGGTGAGCTGGTAACGGTTCCGAGGGTTCGAATCCCTCCCTCTCCGCCATAAAATAAAGCCCATTCGCAAGAGCAGGCTTTATTTTATGTCTAAAGAATGGTTCGAACGCGAGCGCCGATGGCGCTCGGTCGCTTATGCCTAAAGAAATCATAATGCTTTATAGTCAGAGTTGAGTGCGCATTTATACGCGAATTCTGTTAGCATAATGCTTATGGACAGTCAGAAAAGCAACGGCTTTGCGGTTCTTGGCCTGCTACTCGTATTGGTCACCGTGGCATTGATAGCTACAACCGGTTGGGTCGTGTGGTCTTCTTCCTCATCTTCTTCTGGCAGCAAAACACCACCAGTAATCGTTACAGAGACCGCCGCACCTACGCCACCTAGCGCAGGGGTTATACGCATAACACTTGTCGACTCCACGTCTAAAGAGCCACTCAAAAACCAAGACTTTGAGTTCGTTAGCCAAGAAGACATACAGTGCGTTAGCGCCCCCTGCCCTACAGGGGAAAAGCGATATGCAGTTCGTTCAAATCAATCCGGCCAGATTGAAGTACCGCGTGAGTACTTACAAGAAAAAAATACGGTTGTTGGCAGTGGCTATACCTCTGCAGCCCTACGCGTAACCCCCGCCACGGTTGATTATGAATTAGCAATGATGCAACTTTGAAAATAACAACCACATGGACGGCTGAGACGAGACGCATGTAGTATGATTAATGGTATGACTAAACAACCCTCAATCAAACAGACCACTCAAAAAATTAGTAGAGCACAAATCAGCCTCGCGGCTATAGGTTCAGTTATTTTTGCGGTTATCTTATATGCAATTATTGTAGCGGCTTTTGGGGCACTTGAAAATAGCAATCTAGGTGAAGGGCTACAGGCCTTGATTTTTATTGGCTTGCTTCTAGCGATGGTTCTAGGGCCCAGCATTGTTGTCGCAGTGATTGTGGTGCCAATTTTAAAGCGAAACAATAAACAGTAAGCGCTAAGCGCTGTTGTTTGCTTTTTTGTGCCTTTGTATCAGCATAATATCTCGCACGAGCAGGGGTAAACCTATCGCCAGTACGAGGTAAATAAGTTTATTGCGTTCCCACGCAGCATAAAAGTCGAGGTGCAGAACATGCCAATAGGCCCTGGTAAGCCCTACTGAGGGGGCGCCTTCAAAGCCAAGACGTTGCCATAGCGACAGGCTTGCCAGCCAAGCGTAAGGGGCAATAAATATTAGCAAGCTAATAGTGCTAAAAAAAATCAGCCTACCCCGGGGGGTTTGCAGGCTGATCGTTTCGATAAACAGTTTGCGCACTGTTTTAGCTAGTCTTGCTTAAGAGCTAGGCCGTTGCTGTCTTTTAGGTTGCCAGTAGCAATCAGGATGATGTCAACAATGTACCAAATGCCACATCCACCAAGGGTGATAAGTTTTAGTACGCCAAGGCCTATGTATCCCATATAAAAACGGTCAACGCCCATTGAGCCAACGAGAACGGAGAGCAAAATTGCTACTAAAAAGCTCTTTTGTACGGGTTGCTGACTAGTTGTACCCGAAGCTGGTGCTACTGGTGTTGGTGAATCTTGCTGGGGCTGTTGGTTGTTTGGGTCCATTGTATTCCTTCTTTACTATTTCTCTCATGGTAGCACAGGCGTTCGGGGCCAAGCAAAACACCGCCCCCCAATTGGAACAGTTGTAAGTTATCAGATATGTCTTTGTGTATACTGTTGGCAGGAGAAATAAAAATGAACAACCACTTTGAGCAGCTCGTGTCGTATATTCGCGAGCAACAAACTAACGGGTATGATGACCAAGCAATTCGCCAGACGTTGCTTACGAATGGCTGGGACCCCAAAATGGTAGAAGATGGTTTCGGATATATTACATATAATCCAGCACTCAGCCAGCCCGCATCGCCCCTGCCAGCAGTAACCCCTGCGCAAACAGGTCCCGCGCCAAAGCAAGAATTGTTTTCAAGTGACTACACACAGCAGCAACCACAGGCCCAGGCAGCCGCTACAAATCTAGATAATCCCGAATCCAAGTATAAACTTTTTCGGGCCGTCGGCGACGTTGTTAGGACTCTAAAATACGGCTTTTGGCGATTCTTGGGAACCGTCGTGATTGCCTATCTCATAACAGCAATAGTGTACGCTGTCGTAGGCTTTGGCCTTACGGCAGTTTTACTCAGCAGCTTGACTACTGGCACGACGTTTTTGCTGTTCCTTTTCATTGGAAGCATAGTTGGGACCGCGTTGTACGCATTTTCGTGGGCCTTGTTGGTAAGTTCGGCTTCGTACGGTCTGCTCAATAGTGCCAGGAGAGGCAACGACACACTTCTAACGTTAGTAAAACAGACTCTACAGTCTGTTTTACGTGTCACACTAGCAACGCTACTTTTTGGTTTAGTGGTCGTTGGGCCGATTATTCTAGTTTACATGCTGATTTTTGCATCGTTGTTTAGTAGCGGTGTCACTAGTAGCCCTGCGGGTACGGTTGGCGCACTCGTAATTCCACTACTAGTTTTTGTTTGGGTCCTCATTGCCCTGCTTCGCTACTCATTAGTGCCGTATGTAGCGCTCTTCGAAACAGAGGTTCCAATTGCAAAAACCTTAAAAAGAAGCAAGCATTTGCTACTGCATGGTGGGCAATGGTTTTTGTTTAAAGAAGGCCTACTAGTGTTCTTGTTGGTATGTATTGGGGTTCTCGCAACTGGCCAAAATTTATCAGATGCACAAAACTCACCTGGAATACTTACCATACTATTCACCGTACTCTTTACGGTCACAATAGTGTCGGTCAACTACATGCTATACGTGAACCGTAAGGCTGTTCGCGGGTAAATACTACGCCTAGCCTTCAGCTTCAGACATAGCAAAAACCAAACAGAACAGTTAAAACTATATTTCTTATGCCTATGTCTCATTACTCAAGACTTTTTTAGCCCTCAATCACTTTTGCGCTAGTAGCATTTGACGCAGAACTACCTTTTCTAAATCCGTGCAAAAGAGTATAGTTTTTTGCATAAGGCACACTAACAAATATGCAAACACTACAAATACCCACCCCACTAGAAATTTTTGGTAACAAGAATAGATCGTTAACGTACCCTGTGGGCGATATTCTGCAAGGTGATTCTCAACAAGTTGCGAGGGTAGTCGTTATCAATGAAGAAGGAAAAATCCTCATGTGTGAGAATAGCAAGAGGAAGTGGGTTCTACCGGGGGGCAAACCCGATGTAGATGAGACTCTTGCCGAAACCGGAGCACGAGAAACTGACGAGGAAACCGGCGCAAAAGTTAGAGTAGTTGGCCAACCACACCTTTATGAAGTGCGTCGAATGACAGGCAAAGGACATTATCATAACAGGTTATATGTAGGGTTTGTCATGTTTGCTGAACATCTTGCTGGCGATCCGGAGCCTTTGGATGAAACTATTGCCGTTGGTCAGTTCACAGTAGAAGATATCGAAGGTCTTGAGAGAGTTCGGGCGGATACCCTCAAAGCACTAGCGGTTATAGGGCTTCGTTAGCTGTATACTAAAACCATGCAAGATTCTATATTTACCAAAATTGTGAAAGGTGAAATACCTAGCCACAAAATTTACGAGGATGATAAGACGCTGGCGTTTCTTAACATTTCCCCTGCCCAGCCTGGACACACCATGATAATACCAAAAAAGCAGGTGGAGTTTGTGTGGGATTTAGACCCCGAAACATACCAAGCGGTTATGGCTACTGCGCAAAAGGTTGCCAAGCACCTAAAAACAGCTCTAAACAGCCCATATGTGGCTGAAATGGTGGTTGGAGTAGGTGTTCCTCATGCCCATGTACATCTGATTCCGTTTTCAAAGGCGGAACAGTTGATTAAAGAATTCGAGCCCAAGGTTGGAGAGCCCAATCACCAAGAACTTGCTCAAATGGCTACAAAACTAAGATTAGGAGAATAAACAATGTTTACCGCTTTTTTGACTGCCCTGCTCTTTGCACTCGGAGCTGGCGTATGGATTTATACTAAACTGCAGCAACGTGCCGGGTATGGTAACAGCCGGTCGGCGGTTCAAGGGGCAGCAATTTCGGCAGCAATACTCTTTGTTATTGTGTTTGTAACGGCGATGCTCTTAGGTTTGGGCAGCTAATTCTATAAATCAGGATAGGTAGTGAGGCATTTTTCGCGCGCAGCGGCAATTATACTTTCTTCTGCCTCAGAGTCATTTGCGTCTTTAAGGCAATCAGTTAGAGGTTTAACTCTTTTTTGCAATGCCTTTTCTTCGGGGCTGAGCTTTGGTTCGTTTGATGAGTTTGCGTTAAGTGCAAACATAGCACCCCCTATAACCAAGACGGCCACAACAAACGCCATCACAATATGTCGGGGTCTAATAAGTAGTTTCTTCATAGGTACCAGTATACCAAGTTTTTGCCCAATAGCCATATCAGGCTAGTACTCGGGCAAATTCGGTGGTACAATATGGCTAATGAGTGGGAATAGTACTATGGATGAAAAGCGTCTCGGTAAGGTCGTGCAAGACGCGCGACGTGCTCGAGGTATGACGCAGCAGGTGTTATGCCAAAAATCTGGCCTTAGTTACTCTACGTTGGCCAAAATCGAGAGAGGTGCCATCAAATCACCTTCAATTTTTACCATACAGACCATTGCCGCTACCCTTGGCACGGGCCTCGACGAGCTTATGCTCGGCGTACCGGCCCAAAAAACCATGCGCAACAAAAAAGTCTCGCGTAGCGGGGTTCGCTTTGTGTACTTCGACATGAACGGTTGTTTGGTCCGAGCCGGCAGCCGTGCAATTGGCAAGCTGGCCGAAGAAAGTGGCGCATCGGCAGATGTAATTGAGACCATATTGTGGCGGTATGACGCCGATATTTGTCGTGGCGTGACCCCTGTTAGCGAGCTTAACGCTGCCCTATCGGCTGGCCTTAACATGCCGGTTGACTGGGTTTCTTACTATCTAGACGCCGTAGAGGCTACGCCGGGCGTCGGTGAGCTTATACGTTGGGCGGCACAAAACTACCAAATTGGCATATTAACCAACACCATGCCTGACCTTATCTCCCCTATGCGTGCCAATGGCACATTGCCTCCGGTAGACTTCGACACTATTATCGATTCTTCACAGATACATGCCATAAAGCCCGAAGAGCGTATGTATAACGTTGCCACCGAAAAGGCTGGCGTTCAGCCAAACGAAATTTTGCTAGTAGACGACGACCGCGCCAATCTTATCGCCGCTGGCAAAGCCGGCTGGCACACTATGAGTTTTGACGCCTTCCACCCCGAAGAGTCAATTATTGCAGTTAGCACCGCTCTTGAACCTGCAAACTAGCAAAACAGCAGGTCACTGTTACTTATGCTAACGATTCAAATCGTTCTTTTTCTTCGATTAAACGCGCTCTACGCGACTGCGCCTCGACTAGCTCTTGACGACTCTGTGCCACAATGTGCTTCGGTGCGCCCTTTACGTAGCTTTCGTTGCCTAGGCGGGCTTCGTACTGGGCTATAAGGCTATCGACAGACGTTAATTGCTCTTGAATTTTTTGCGAGTAGCTTGCAGCCACTGTATGGTCTATGTCTAGCCAGCAATTACGGCTTGTTGTGGTTAGCGCTAGCCCTATGCCATCACTCACCTCTCGTACTCCCGCAAGGCCCGACATACGAGCAATCATTTCGGCGTAGCCACCAAGTACTTCATCATCTTTGTAGTACAAGTGATTACCTTTGGTGCCAATGGCTCGTAAAATGGCACGCGACTCAGTAATTATGGCGCGTATTTCGTCAAACTCATTTGCTGCTTCGGCGTCTGACTTTATAGCCTTCGGCCATTTTTGTACTGCAAGTAAAGAATCGCCGGTCCATGGCAGCGTTTGCCAGATGGTTTCGGTTACAAAAGGTGCAAAAGGATGGGCCAACTTAAGAATAGTTTCAAGCATGTATCCTAGTAAACTACCCTGCCCCTTAGACTTTGAGGCTTCAATGTACCAATCGGCCATGTCGTCCCATACAAAGTGGTATAGCGTTTCGTACGCTTCAGAGAATCGATAGTCGTTAAGATGTGACTCAATTTCCTCTATAGAACGTTGTGTGCGCTGCAACATCCAGTGGTCAATAGCCGTAGTTGCAACAGGGGTTTCGGTGCGCTCGTAGCTGTCGCCGAGCTTGTCTTCTATGAAGCGGGCAATGTTCCAAAGCTTGTTGCAAAAGTTGCGCGCTTCTTCGACGCGTCGTATGTCGTACCCCCTGTTAACAGCGGGTGATCTGCCAGATATAATCCCCATACGAAGTGCATCTGAACCATACTGGTCAATAACAGGCATCGGGTCAACAACATTGCCAATGCTTTTGCTCATTTTAGAACCATCTTCGGCCATTACGTAGCCGTTGATATAGACTGCCTTAAAGGGCACCTCCCCTGTTACATACAGCCCAAGCATAATCATGCGGCTCACCCATGGGTATAGTATTTCTCCGCCCGTTTCCATTAAGCTCAACGGGTAGTAGTTTTTAAAGTCGTCGCTCTCTACCCCAAGCGTAGCGTACGGCCAGCTACTACTACTGAACCAGGTGTCAAAAACGTCTGCGTCTCGGCGGTAGGTTTTGCCGTCGATCTCTAAAACGCCCTCGTTGACTCGTTCGTCAAAAATCCAGTCTTCTGGGTCTTCTATGTTTTGAAACGCAGGTATAGGTATACCCCAGGCTATTTGTCGGCTGATGTTCCAGTCTCGTAAGCCACCAAGATACGTTATAAGCTGTTCGCGTTTACTGTCTGGATAAAAGGTAATGTCCCCTGCTTTAAGTCGTTTGATAGCCTTTTTAGCAAGTGGTTGCATGTCTATAAACCATTGTTCGCGTAGCATTGGCTCTATAATGGTTCCGCACTTATAGCAGTGTCCTACGTTGTGTACGTGTGACTCTGTTTTGACTAACCAGCCCTTTGCATCTAGGTCGGCAACTACCTGCTTGCGCGCATCTTTAACAGATAAACCACGATACTTTTCTGGAACTTCATGTGTCATTTTGCCTTCGTGTGAAATAACGGTGATGTGCGGCAAACTATGGCGACTGGCGGCATCGTAATCGTTTTGGTCGTGAGCGGGGGTCAACTTAACTGCCCCAGTGCCAAACTCGCGGTCTACAAACTCGTCAGCTACAATAGGTACTTCCCTGCCCGTTATTGGTAGCTTTACCGTACGCCCTACATACTGACCATACCGTTCGTCTTCTGGATGAACGGCCACACCGGTGTCGCCCAGCATTGTTTCTGGCCGTGTTGTTGCGACAACCAGTTCCCCACTGCCGTCTGTTAGGGGGTATTTTATAAACCACAGATTGCCCTGTTCTTCTTTGTGTTCGACCTCTATGTCGGCAAAGGCAGTGCCATGAAACGTACAGTAGTTAACGAGACGTTCGCCTCTGTATACAAGGCCGTCGTCCCACATTTTTTTAAACGTTTTATAGGCCTGCGTAACAATCTTTTCGTCAAGCGTAAAGGTAAACCGACCCCAGTCGGAACTAATGCCCAGGCGACGAAACTGACTCTCAAAGTTGTGCCTGTTTGCTGCCACAAAATCATACAGCTGGGTGTATAACTCTTCACGTGAAAAGTCGAAACGGCTCTTCCCTTCTTTGGCGAGGTGTTTTTCATACACAGACTGTGTTTCGAACCCGGCATGGTCGGCCCCGGGTAGCAACAGCGTGCGGTGGCCCTTCATTCGGTGGTAGCGAGTCGGAATGTCTTCGAGAGCTGCAACAAGCGCGTACCCAATATGGAGGTTAGCGTTAGCGTTTGGTGGGGGCATTACTATAGAGTAGGGCTCGCCCTTGCCTGTTGGCTCAAAGGCACCACTTTTCTCCCATAAGGCGTAAATATCTGATTCGTATTGGTTTGGTTCGTAAACTTTAGGTAATTGCATCGAGTACTAGTATACCATCTCTGTTAGTGCTGTGTGTAATCATTGACATATATACTTAATAGTTGTAAAGTAGTATGTCAATGAGTGAGCAGCTACAACAGAGGTTATTACCCCGCGCAGTGTGGCAACGTACCGTTGGCGCAGTTCTGATGAACGAAATTCTAGGGGCTGCCTTTGATGGGCCAGTACTTGTATCCGCTGAACCCGAAGCGAGCATCAGGGTCAAGGAGGACAATCTGGCGGCCACAGCAGGGTATTTGGGTGAGTTTTGGCGGTATGCTTACGCAACGAATGAGTATGTTGTCGGGCAGGCGGTAAACGATGCCTTGAATGAAAGTGAGTTGGCTAAGGAAATAAGTAAGGGGAATAACCCCATTACGAGTAGTCTGAAGCGATTCACATTTAATGGTGGAATCAATGCCATTATGCAAGAGGCCGGACAGACCGCTGCGCGATTTCCGCTTAATTTGGTGCGCTCTATAGGTATCGAAATGGAAAAGGCACCAGGCGTCTCTCATAGGTATCAAGTACAGTCTTATAATCAGCTAGCAGAACTGATTACTGCCGATGATTTTCGTGCAACTGTTGACGACGCGCTTGTGACGAACAACGAATATTGGGGTGCTAGCTCGGTTGCTTACAGTGACTTTGCGGCTTCAGATTTAAGGGAAGTACAACGAATGTTCGAGTTCGAAAGTCACGGCCTGCGATTTAGCCAAGAGGCTATCATGCGGCTCCATTCTGGTGTGCGTAGTAACAATAGACATGTTCTTAGCGAGAGTGACCCTAATTATGAGCCTTCGCATTTTAGCCGTAAATCAACGAGCGGGTGCCCTGCGCGTCATACCTCCGTAAATTTGCGTGACGCTGTGTATATGGACGAACTCATGTGGATTGCACGAGTTCAGGGCAAAACGGTTGATGAACTTGGCTCTCTTGGTATAAGAAATTTAGTCCAGCGCGGGCTAACATATAGTGCAAATGCACTTCATGAAGTAGAAAGCGTTTTTATGCCCGAACTTGATGCAATAATTCAGCGCAGAGCCCGACTGTATTCTTCTACAAACTCACCCACTGCGGTAGAACAGGCAAAACAGTTTGTTTTTAGAATGAAATAGCTAGGGCGTAGGGACTACGTTTGATCACATACTAAGATTTGGGGCAATGTCTAGGGCGTAAGGGTCGGCGGGCTGGTGCTGATATTTCACGTGAAAACAACCAAGGGTGGCTATCATGGCGCCGTTGTCTGTGCATAAACGGGGGTCGGCGTACTGAATAGGCAAGGGAATACGGTCGGATAGTTGTCGACGTAGTTCTGGGCTGGCCGCCACTCCACCGGCTATTACAACCGACTTTGGGTTAAACTCTTCAAACGCCATAACGGCTTTATCAACAACCGTTTCTATGGCTGTACGCTGGAAGCTGGCCGCAATGTTGGCCTTTTGAGCCTCAGAGAGGCGCTCTGCTATGTTTTTACTCGCAAAGGTGTGGTCTTCACTAATCTCGGTTTGGGCGGTGCGCAAAACGGCTGTCTTGACGCCAGAAAAACTAAAGTCGTACTTTTCACTCATGCGAGCTTTGGGGAAGGTAAATGCGTATGGGTCACCTTCGAGCGCCTTTTTGCCGACACTTGGGCCGCCAGGGTAGGGTAGTCCAATAATTTTTGCTACTTTGTCAAACGCTTCGCCTATAGCGTCGTCGTTCGTTTGGCCAAGTAGGGTGTAGTCAAAGTGGTCGCGGAACACTACCAGTTGGCTGTGGCCCCCACTGACAATCAGGGCTAAAACAGGGAACTCGGGTTGAGAAGTCGGCAGTTTGTAGTCTGACAGGGCAGGGCCGGCACTGGTTAAAAAGTTGGCGTACACATGGCCCTCGACATGGTTGCACCCGTACAGGGGCTTGCTATGTGTAATTGCAAGCGTGCGAGCTGTCAAGACGCCGACCAGCAGTGAGCCACCAAGGCCAGCGCCGTAGGTGACGGCTATAGCATCTATGTCGTCCCAGGTGCACTCTGCATCTGTTAAAGCCTGTTCGACTACGCCCGTAATGGCTTCTATATGGCTGCGTGCAGCAATCTCGGGCACTACACCGCCATACTGCACATGTAGGTCCATGCTACTTGCAACAACATTACTAAGCACTCGGTGGCCGTCTTCGACAACCGAAGCAGCAGTTTCGTCGCAGCTACTCTCTATACCTATAACTTTCATCTATAAACAGTGTACCAAAATATTTTATATAGTGTATTTGACATAATAACGATTATGTATAAATGTAGTTGACAAAAACGCTTATTCTTGCTAATATAAGAGTGTTACAACATAAAAACACAAAATTATTCAATAGATATTTTTCTAAAGGAGCAAATATCCATCATGAGCGAACGACTACACGAATTTAACACTGCCAACGCAGTAGACAGCAATACTCAGGCTGAACTTATTAATAACACTGGTATTGAAAACCTAGTTTTAGACCAATACAGTAATGGGGCAAACCATTTTTACACTGTAAATGCGGAAGGTAAAAAGACCCCTATTTCTCAAGATTCTATTCTTGAGGCCTATGGCTATGGTGCAAACCCTGTTCAAACAGAAGCACAAGCTGACGCAACTGCTAACACTGTTGATACTGAAGAACCTCAAAAGAACCCAGCAGAGGATACTCACGAAAGTCTTCAGGCAAGAGACCGAGCTAGTATAAAAGAACATGCCACTTGGCACCGCAAGGTTTCGACTACAAAAACCAAGACGTCTAAGAACGCATTAGTACCTGAAGCAAGTCCTTTAATTCCAGTAGAAGATGACTTAACGCCAGATGATCTTGCCTACAACGCATGGCTAAAAGAAAATGCTACTGAAAACAAAGCCAAAACTGTTGCACAGGTTGTTAAAGACCGAGATGCCGAAGCAGCTGCAGCCGAGCGCAAAGAGCGTCTTCGTAGCATGGCCGCTTTAAGCAGTAGAGTCAAAACTGGTTCTGCAACAGGTCAAGAAGCAGCTTATTATTACAGCCTAAAAGAAATGTCAGAAGACCAAACTCAAAGTAACAAGACTCCAGCAAAAGTAAATATTCCCGTTCGAGCTGGCAATGGAAGAAAAGATAAGACCAAGCTACAGTCTGATTTAGAAAGACTATATGTTCAGGACCAGGGTGAGGCATGGGACCTTGCACATGCAACTCTACCTCAGGACACACGAGAAAAAGGCTATGAGCCAGATGCCAACAAAGCTCAAACCTTGGCACTCGAAGAACAACGCCAAAGAAACTTAGCAGATCCTAATCTTTTGCCTCGTGACCCACGAGAAAATGGATATGTACAAGATATTGATGAGGCGCACACTTTGGCTCAACGGGAAAACAGAGCTCGAAATCTTCAAGCTACAAAAGACCAACAGAAGAAGGCAGAGCGCAAGCGTAATCTTAAATTCTGGGGCGCAGGTATTGTAGCACTCGGTGCTGCTGGCTTACTCGCAATTGGCATAGCTAACAGTGGTGATGAAAAAGAAACAAAGCCAGACCAAACCACCACATCTGTCCTGAGCGCAGCAGAGCTACAGCAAGCTTTGGGCGGGAATCGTATCTCTACAAACGGCCCCAACTACGTCGAGCTAGATGCTGAACGCCCAACTAGTCCTGTTGACGGTGACAGCGCAGCAAATTTTGAGGCTGCGGCAAAAGCACCTGTAGATGTTGAAAACGGTGGTTCAATTACCAAAGAGCTACAGCAGTTTGCTGAAAAAGTAGGTACGACACTGTCCGGCGACGAATCTTTTAAGTTGTATAAACACCTTGAAGAGTACTCGAAAGAAACCGGTACACCGTTCTTTGCAGAAGGCAGTTCGGCAACGTTTACAATGGCCGATGGCAACTATGGCATTAGCGCCCCAGGCGAATACAGCTGGAACGAAGACATGATCCGCGAGGCACAGAAGTGGCTTGTCGAGAACAAAAGTTAAGTTTCTAAAGTAAATAACGCTCACTCTAACCAGCCGTCGTCTATACTAGGTATATATGAATATACGTAGTCAGGTGAAGCGGCTGGTACCGCAAGAATTGTTTGAATCTATTGCCCCCACTGGGCACCTACTTGAAGCTGTGTTTTGGAACGTCGCATATAGATTCCCCGGCAGAGACATAAAAGTCATAGGCGTAACGGGTACAAACGGTAAAACGACTACCAGTTTTCTTATACACCGCATGTTGGTAGAGGCTGGGTACAACGCGGGCATAATGACCACTGTTGGCTATGGCGTGGGCAAGCACGTAGAACCGCAAATACACCACATGACAAATGTTGGTGCCCGCGAGCTTATGCAACGGCTTAAGGCCATGAAAGCACAAGACATGGACTGGCTGGTGCTAGAAACCACAAGTCATGCCTTGGCACAATACCGTACCTGGGGCGTGCCCTACAGCATAGCCGTTATGACAAACATAACGCACGAACACCTGGACTACCACAAAACGTTTGAACGCTACGTAGCCGCCAAGCGAAAAATGTTTACCCTGGCACAGAAGAATAAAAAGGGCAGGCAGTTAAGTGTTACTAACGCAGACGACCCAAATGGCTTATCGTTTGCGACAGAAACAGAAAATACCATGCTGTACGGTATAGAATCTGGGGACATTCGTGCTACAGACATTAAGCTGGCAGCAGACGGCATACGCTACAAAGCCGTCACCGCTGACCAAACCTACAACATTACTGCGCATTTGCCCGGCAGTTTTAACGTGTACAACACACTAGCGGCCGTATGTGTCGGGCAGGCGATTGGCCTTAGTACACAGCAAATAGAGCAGGGCATAGCCGCGCTCGAAGGCGTCGAGGGGCGCATGACCACCATAGACGAAGGCCAAGAGTTCTCGGTAGTGGTAGACTTTGCCCACACACCCGACAGTTTTGAAAAACTACTTAAAGACCTACGACCTGTGGTACAGGGTAAACTAATAGTGCTATTTGGTTCGGCGGGTCGCCGTGACGAGGCAAAACGTGCCGTACAGGGCGCCCTGGCAGGCAAATATGCCGACGAAGTGATCGTTACCGAAGAAGACGACCGAGACTTGGACGGCAAAGAAATTATGAACCAAATAGCCGAGGGCGCCGAAAAAGCAGGTAAAGTGCGCGAAAAAGACCTGTTTTTGGTACACGACCGTAGCGAGGCGATAGCTTTTGCTGTTGGCCGCGCAAACTCTGCAGAGGACACTGTAATACTGCTAGGCAAGGGGCACGAAAAAACCATCGAGCGCAACGGCCCAAAGGCGGCAGAACTACGACATTTGCCTCAAGACGACAGCAACACCGAGCGCGTGCGCACAGACCCATGGGACGAAATAGGCACCGCCAAAGACGCCGTGCGAGACACACAAAAACAGTGACAAATAATTACCAACATTGTATAATAATATTTAAGTATGGAAACTAGTAACAAAGAGGGCGCGCAGGCGTCCTCTGAATTTAGTCAGGCTTTAGCTACAACTCGTTCATTTATTTCTCACAATACAGGACGTTTAGCTGGCTGCGCAGCACTTGGTCTTAGTGTGGGCATGGTGGGCTTTGGGGTTGCACTTGAAACATCGGCTACCGAAACAGAGTTAAGCGGTCACCGCGTTATAATTGAGTCTACGCTAGACAAACGGGCCACGCTTGACCTAGGTTTAATTGAATTCCGTACCGATACCATTGAAGCGTCTCCGGTCTTTGGCGTTAATGTAACCGTCAAAGAGTCGCTCAACGGGTTTGCAAAATCGGTTGAAGCGGGTGGCGAGATACTTGGCGATCCTCTTGTTACGCTCTCGCGAGCAGAAGATATTATTAAAGCCCAGGCCGTACGTAGCGCAGCATGGGGCTTGGGGGCTGGTGCGCTGGCGGGTGTCGGCGGCTTTTACTTTTTACGTAGCAACAGAAGAACAAAAATAATTGCCGGTGCCAGTGTAGTTACTGCGGCTGCGTTGGTCGGTGGGTTTAGCGCCACGCGAACCGATAAGCAGGTTGAGCCCGCGCCCTGGATAGAAGCTAAAAGCTTTATATTAAGCCAATATCGTGACGATGTCCTTAAAAATGTACCCCCAGAGCTGCAAGGTGCTCAAATACGGGGTATTTCGAACGGCGACAGAGATAAGGTTGTAGCATTTGCCGAAGAAAAGCTGATTAAACCCCAAGAGTTTGTAATCAAGG
>JBATPG010000026.1:0-3610 GCA_049291335.1 Saccharimonadales bacterium (SeqCode)
AAAATATTGTGACTGTTCATTGGCAGTAATCATAATGGACTCGTCAAAATGGTAATCGGCCCACTTTGTTAGTATTAGGCCCACATCTTTGGTTTCGTAGGTTGGTAGCCCGGCCGAGTTGATAAATACTCGGGTGTGAAGGCCCTTAGACTCACCGTCATAAATTACTGCGCCGTCATTTTCTTGGTACACCCCGTTTGCAAGCTGTTCGCGAACGGTTTTAACACCAAGCTGCGTTACTTCACTTTCAGGAATAAATCTATCAAATTTGTGCACTTGAAGCTGACCATATAACACCTTAAAGTACTCGTAACTCCAATCGCGACATATCCAATAAATTTGGGCGAATCCGCTTTCGTGATCACCTGCTTCATGTAACGCATATATGCGCTTATTGCACTCGACTATCTCCGCTTTAGCAGTTTCATCATCTTCATAAGCGGCATTTCCCTCAACGTAACGGTCACCGAGCCACTGGGGCCTCGCTGAAGGTTCAATGTTGGTGAGTTGGTCTGGAAATTCTCCGCCAAACTCTTTTACGATGGCCCACATGCTTTTTGCAGCATGAAGCCCCACATCACCCCCGTAGTTAAGACGTATTGTGTTAGCTCCGGCCTGTTCAATTAGGCGCGCAATACTGTCACCAACAAGGGTCGTGTACAGGTGCCCAGCGTGTAAAGGCTTAAATGGGTTTGGGTCGGAGTACTCTACTAGTACTGTGCGGCCAGTAAGGGTTTTTGTCGGTTTTTCGTCGATAAGTTTGACAATTACGCCCTGCGAAACACGCAAATTTATAAAGCCAGGCCCCGCAATGTCGGCTGTCTCAAAACTTTCGCTGTCTTTCAGCTCAGTAGCTATGGCTTCGGCCACTTCGCGCGGGTTCTTTTGCACCTGTTTGCTTAAAACTAGTGCAATGTTGGTAGCAAAGTCGCCAAACTGGGCGTCGGGCCGCGTTAAGACAACCGCCGTCTCTACGCCAAATAGTTTTTGCACCACACGAGCAATTTCTTGCTCTAACTCTTGTTTCATGAACTTAGTATATAGCTTCACGCCGTGGTGACTAAAATTTTATTTGATGGTCACCTGCGGGTTCGGCATATAATGCTCCTTTATCAGTCGCATTATAACAGAGGTTAGCCGACAGTTGAGTAAATCTAAAGCGAAGCTATGCCGAGAATTCATCGACAGCGAGTAGCTGTGGCAGTTTCGTCACGTCGTCGATAATATATCGAACGTTCATCGCTACAGCCTCTTCACGCGTCAAATGACCCGTCAGCACCACAACTGGTTCAACACCAGCCGCCTGCGCCATAAGTACGTCATTTTTGGCATCACCTACAAAAATTGTATCTGCCGCAGACACCTGTTGTGTTTCGAGAATCTGATGCAACATGTGTGGGTGAGGCTTGGCATGAGCAATATCGTCAATGTCATATATGGTTAAAATTTGATCAAACACATCCGGGAAATGAAATTTCTTGAGCACCCGTTCTTTTAAAATTTTAGGGTGACCCCCAGTTGCAACTGCAAGTTTGTATGTCGAGGAAAGCCGTTGCACGAGCGACTGGCTACCAGGGACCACCCTCAGACTATCCACAAATGTATCGCCATAGAAGTTTTTCTCATACAGCTCGACGGCATCCTCAACAAGCTCTGGGTGTTCGCTTAGTAAATCTTCTAGCTGCGCGACGTGACCAGACCCCCACTTTGACCGAATGCGTTGGTCCGCCACTTCGGGGCTTAGCGTTATGCCGACGCCCTGTAACGCTGCGTGGTAACACGCATAGTACCCTTCCGTGGAACCAAGCGTGAACACATCATCCCAGTCAAAGACGATGAGCTTAACCAACGCTTATCCCTCGCCGCGTTCTTTTTTGCGCTGTTCAGGCGTTTCATGCGGGCGGCCAAAATCGTCTTCTAGCCGCCATGTTGTGCCTCTTTCTGGCGTTGAGGCCTCGACAACATCTGCATCGGTTAAGCCTACCAATCGGTGTCTTTGACCAAGCTGGCTGGTATAGCCCTTTCCTGGCTCTAGTTCAGTCTCTATCAGCTCACCCTCTGCATTTTCCCAGATCAGCGCGGCCCTACCACTTATGAGTGTCCAGGTTTCACTCTTATCATCGTGAATCTGTAAGCTATAACGCTTGCCTGCATTGATATGCTCAATTTTGAGCATATACGGCGTATCTTCTGGGACAAGATGCAACTCGTACCCCCAAGGCTTTTCGACTCTTTTGACATAAGAGTTGTTCGTAAACGTACTCGTATCAAAAACTGGGTGTTGGTCAGAAGTATCAGACATAACTATTTATTCCTCTAGTGCTTATTAACTGATTTTGGTAGTATAGTAGTAATTGTAGATTGAAAATTGCTAAATGTGAACCGTGCCCTTAGCGGCACCAGGGGGTGGAATGATTTTTGGACATCAAAGTAACGGGCCAAATCCGGCAGTACCGCAAAACCAGAACGACCAAGTAGCGCCGACCAACATCGACGGCGTGCAACAAGACAGTAACGCGCCAACGCCAGACCCGCTGCGCATAGACCCTACCTCTGACATGCAGGCCCCCTCTCTTGACGAGCTCGAAGACAACCAACCGCCAACTACTGTACTCAACCAGCCACAGTCAGAACCTACAACCTCTCCAGACGTGGAGTCAGAAGCCGCAGCAGAGCCCGAAGACGCTACCCTAGCACCTGTCGCACCCGCACCAAGCAAAGACGACCTGCTAGAGCTAAAAAAGCAGGCCCTTGGCGAGCTGAGCCCGCTGGTTGACCACCTAGATCAGACCCCTGAAGAAAAGTTCCGCACTACCATGATGCTTATTCAGAGCACCGATAACGCAGACCTGCTAAAAGAAGCTCACACTGCAGCACAAGCTATCTCAGACGAAAAGGTTCGCGCCCAGGCACTACTAGACATCGTCAACGAAATAAACTACTTTACGCACAAAAGCGACAACCCCGAGTCGTAATTTGTTTTGCTCGCTTGCACATAACTCGCTACTATTAGCTACATGACACGCCCCAAAAAAAGCTGCATAACAAACGCTCGCTTGCGCACCATAAACAAAGTGCTTTTTGGCGCAATTATTGTCATTAATGCCTACATTATTTTGGCGCCCCTGTTGCCTACCTTTACTTTTTGGGTGCAGTCAAAGAACCCCGATAAAAAACAAACCCTTTCACAAATTATCGAACAAGGTGGCACCACCGACGGCGGGAGCCAAGAAACCGGCGACGAAAACCGCCTAATTGCACCCGACATGTTACTTAACACTCCGGTTATAGAAGGCCCGGCAAGCAAAAGCGAGGCGCTACTAAGGGACGGTGCTTGGCGCTTGCCCTACACCAGCACGCCCGACAAAGGTGGTAACACGGTTATAGTTGGGCACCGTTTTGCCTACTCTGGGCCGCGAGGCATTTTTTACTACCTCGACAAGTTAAAGCCTGGTAGCGAAATAGGCCTGCAGTGGAACGGTAAAATGTACCGCTACCAGGTTGAGTCAAGCCGCACCGTGCCCGACACCGCCATACAGGTCGAAGCACCTACCAAAGACGCTCGCCTAACGCTATACACGTGTACACCGCTATGGAACCCCGTAAACAG
>JBATPG010000027.1:0-3838 GCA_049291335.1 Saccharimonadales bacterium (SeqCode)
TGAAAGTCGCCACACTTCGGGCATTTGTAGTCCGCGTACTCGACAATGGTGACCTTGGCGTCTCTGTTGCCGATGTAAAGCTTTCCGTCGGTTGGGGTTTGACCCGTTTGACCTTCTGGCGTGGCTACGGGAGTAGCAGAGTCTGCAGTGGTGCTAGTGCTAGGTGCTGCTGTTTTGTCTGCCGCCATAAAAAACCAAACCACAAATAAAATGAGCAATGAAGCTGTACCAATAATAACCATACGTTTTTTAGTCATTACTCCATTTTACCATTATTACAATGTACGCTTATTTCTATAAGCAAGGCAGGTATACTATAGTTAAAGCATGAGCATTACAAAACTACAGTCTTGGCAAAAACTTATCGCGCACCGTGACGCTACTAAGCACCTACACTTACGTGACCTAATTGACAATGCAGAACATAGAACAGGCACTTTTAGTGTTCAGTCCGAGGGCATTTTTGTAGATTATTCTAAGCAGTGCGTAACAGATGAAACAGTGCGGCTGCTGCTTGATTTTGCCCGAGAACGTAACCTTGAACAACAACGTGATGCTCTGTTTGCCGGCGAGCACATAAACACCACCGAAGACCGTGCCGTTATGCATGTGGCACTACGCAACCTTTCGGGCGAACCATTGCTAGTTGATGGCAAAGACGTGATGCCAGAAGTTATTGCAGTATTGCAACAGATGGAGAGCCTGAGTGAAGCGGTCCGTAATGGTGAATGGCTTGGGGCTACTGGCAAACGAATTCGTAACGTTGTACACATAGGAATTGGCGGGTCAGACTTGGGCCCCGTTATGGCCTACGAAGCGCTAAAATACTATGCAGACCCAGGACTAAACTTCTATTTTGTTTCAAACATCGACGGCACGCATATTGCCCGAGCGCTGGAAGCGTGTGACCCAGAAGAAACACTTTGTATTGTTTCTAGCAAAACATTTACTACCGACGAAACAATGACCAACGCCCACACTGCCCGTGACTGGATACTTTCGGCCATGGGGGAAGAAGCCGTCAAGAACCACTTTGTAGCAGTCTCTACAAACGCTGAAGCTGTACAGCAGTTTGGGATTGACCCAAAAAACATGTTTATTTTTTGGGATTTCGTTGGCGGCCGCTACTCGTTAACAAGTGCCATTGGCCTGTCGGTGATGATAGCCATTGGCCCGCAGCACTTCCACGACTTTCTAAAAGGGTTTGAGGCCATGGACGATCATTTTAAAACTGCGCCACTCGAGCAAAACGCCCCTGTTATGCTTGGGCTTATGGGTGTTTGGAACACAAACTTTCTTGACGTAGAAAGCCAAGCAATACTACCGTACGAACAGTATTTGCACCGCTTGCCTGCTTACCTGCAACAAGCTACCATGGAAAGTAACGGAAAAATGGTCACTAAACATGGTGAGCACGTAGACTACCACACCGAGCCAATTGTCTGGGGCGAGCCTGGCACAAACGGCCAACACGCCTTTTATCAGTTGTTGCACCAAGGCACCCGCGCTGTTTCGTGCGACTTTATATGCTTTGCCGAGTCACTTCACAACCCTTCGGGCCAAAACACTCACCAAAAAAAGCTGCTTGCTAACGCGTTCGCTCAGGCAAATGCCCTAGCTTATGGTAAAACTGCAGATGAAGTGCGTGCCGTAGGGGTCAGCGAAGAACTTGTCGCCCATAAAACGTTCTCGGGAAACCGTCCAAGCACTACGTTACTACTGCAAAAGCTTGAACCCTATACCCTAGGCCAACTTATAGCGCTGTATGAGCACAAAATATTTGTAGAAGGTGCACTGTGGGACATAAACAGTTTTGACCAATGGGGCGTAGAGCTCGGCAAAGTGCTCGCAAAAGACATTTTAGGCGCACTAGACAGTGGCAACTACGAAGGGCTCGACGCGTCTACGCGCCAACTACTCGAGCGTGTCACGCCAAGTCTATAATCTTTCGTTTAAGATAACCGTGCAAGGTGACCAGCAACGACAGCGTCTATAAACTCTGTGGGCAGAGGCTCGTTGTTTGGGAACTGCAAGGTGCCCTTACCCTTTTGGTACTTGGGCAAGTCTTCTGAGTCTAGAAGTGACTCTGGTATAGGGTACATGCTAACGTATGTTTCCCAGCCGCCGGCATACACGAGTGCTTTGCCTTTGTAAAAGTAACCAACAATTCCATAGCTGAGTTTTTCGGTGACGTCAGGGGCCATTGCATGAACTCTTGCGCTAATTTCTTGTACGCGTGTTCGTTGTTCTTCGCCTAAAGACGCTAGGTAATCATCTAACAGGTTTGAAGGTGTACTCATATGCATGCTCCTTACGTGGTTGGTTATTGTAGAACAGCTTTTATGCGTCGTATGCCGGCAGAAGAAGACTCTTCTTTGAGGATCTTAAAGTGTTTGCCGTCTTCGGCGAGTTGCAAGGTGTGGTCTACGTGCGGACCTCCACAAATCTCAAAACTAAAAGGCTTTTCTGCACCGTCAGCGATCATTTTGTACACTTTTACCTTGTCGCCGTAGCGGTCGCCAAACTGGCCAAGTGCGCCCAGCGGTCCAGTAGCTTCGGCGGTTGGGTATTCGGCAAAGCTTACTTTTAAGTCTTTGTTAATCTGCTCATTAACAATCTCTTCGACTCGGGCAATTTGTTCGGGGGTAACCTTTTCGGGGTGGCTAAAGTCAAAGCGCAGGCGTTCTTCGGTAATGTTGCTGCCGTGCTGCACAACGTGGTCGCCTAGTACTTCACGAAGTGCCTGGTACATGAGGTGCGTAGCTGTGTGGTATTTTTTATGAATCAGGTCTTGCCCGCCAAGCCCGCCTTTAAAAGTACCCTTTGCAGCTGTTTGGCTTCGTTCGCGCTGTTCTTGCATTTTTGTCTCGAACTCATTGAGCCAGTCCTGACTTAACATGACGTTTTCAAGAGTCGTCTCGATCACTTCAACAGCAAGTTCTTTCGGGTAGCCGTAGGTATCATAGAGTGTAAAAATATCATTGCCCGTTAGTATGCCGTTATTAGCTCTGTTCATGGTTGTGAGTTCTTTGAGACCTTTGCGGAGGGTCTGTCGGAAAGCTTTTTCTTCTTTAATTAGCACCGCAATAACTTCGTCACGGTTAGCCGCAACTTCTGGGAAGTCGTCGTGGAACATGTCTGCTATAACAGGCACAATTTCTTGCATGAAGTTTTGTTCTACACCTAGGTCAAAGGCTTTTACCATGGCGCGCCGCACTAGTTTGCGCATAACGTAGCCTTGTTCTTTGTTGCTCGGCACACAGCCGTCTACGGCTAAGAATGTTGCCGCTCGCAGATGGTCGGCTATAACGCGCATGCTTTCGGTGTGGCTCTCGTAGTTCTTTTTGCTAAGAGTTTGCAACTTTTCGATAATTGGCCACATAAGACTTATCTTGAACACGTCGGGACTATTTAGTTTTGCGGCAGCGATTCGTTCTAGGCCAGAACCTTGGTCAACGTTGCGAGATGGCAAGCTTTCAAATCCTTCGCCGCGTCGAATGTATTCCATAAAGACGTTATTGCCAATTTCCATAAACCTGCCGCAATCACATGCTGGGTGACAAAGTTCACCGTATCTTTGCTTTTCATAGTCATCATGTTCAGAGTCGTCAAACCGATAAAACATTTCACTACATGGGCCACCAGGCTCTCCGTCAACCATCTCGGCAACGCCCTTACCTCGCCACCACCAGTTTTCATAGCCATCGTAAAAGAAAATTCGTTCGCCTGGCTTGATACCGCGCGTATAGCCGTTTTCTGCTGATCCGATGTCTGCGGTTTGAGCGTCTATGCCTCGGTCTTTGAATATTTTTACTAGCAAATCAGCACTCTCAGTATC
>JBATPG010000028.1:0-6315 GCA_049291335.1 Saccharimonadales bacterium (SeqCode)
CTTCGGCGTAGCGCATGCGCAGGTATAGCTCTCGGGCGTACGCTTTAGCCTCTGCGGCAGTGTGCATGTCTGGCTCAGAAACAATCTCAAGTAGTGGTGTGCCTGCGCGGTTTAAGTCAACCAATGAATACTCTGTGCCTGTGGGGTGGGTAGACTTGCCTGCGTCAGCCTCGAGGTGGGCGCGAGTTATTCCAACACGTTTTGGCCGGCCTTCCACGACAATGTCTATGTGTCCACCAAGTATAATCGGCTCGTCGAACTGTGTAATCTGGTAGCCCATAGGCAGGTCTGGGTAAAAATAGTGCTTTCGGTCAAACTTGCTAAACTTTTGTGGCTCGCTGTTAAGCGCAAAGGCGGCTTTACATGCAAGCTCGACGGCCTTTTTGTTTAGTACGGGCAAAGCGCCAGGCAAGCCAAAATCTATATGGTTAACGAGTGTGTTAGGTGCGGCTTCACGGGCGTCATTGTCTGCACCGCTAAAAAGCTTTGTAGCTGTCTTAAGCTGTACATGACACTCAATGCCAATGGTAACGGTGTAGGCGTCTCGGTTAACAGTCATTATTTTAGGGCTCCTATATCTCTTAAGGCTCCTCGCAAGCCGAGAAGTGCCGTCTTGACTTCTTTTTTCTTTAACTTAGGGCTTTCTTGTATAGCAATTCTTTTTTTCAACTTGTGCGCAAACCAAACGTTTGGGTTGTCTGCAATGTCTCGCTGAGCCGAAACCAAGCGTTCACCCATATTACGACCTTTGTACCGCCTGGTTTTTAGCGCCGATGCCAGCAAATCGTCTGCCTCTATAATTGCCAACGCCCAGAGCGACTCATCTTTGAGCTTCTTCTCGACAGACTTCCAACCCGTTTTGTATGCTGCCATGTCTAGCTCTTGGGGTCGACTACGTTTAACTACCATGATAATAATGCAGAGTAAGAGTACGGCGGCGGCGATGAACGATAGCTTGCCAAACGGTACTTGCGACAGATTGAGGTCATTCAATGCCGTACCTACGTTCATGCCACAAGACCTTCAAACGCTTTTGCCAGCTCTAGCAATTGCCTGTCGTGCTTTTGTGGGGCCAAGAACTGTATACCAACGGGCAAGCCTTCAACCTCGCCGCACGGCACGCTTATGGCAGGAATGCCTGCAAGGTTAGCCGAGACAGTCATAATGTCTGTCAGGTACATTTGCAACGGATCACTAGCGTGCTCACCAATTTTAAAGGCGGTAAACGGCACCGTTGGTCCTACCAAATAATCAAAGTTGCTAAACGCTTGTTGGAACTCGTTAATAACCTTCGTTCGAACAGTCTGTGCCTTGCGGTAGTAAGCATCGTAGTAGCCGCTACTGAGCACGTAGGTGCCGATCATTATTCGTCGCTTTGCCTCACGACCAAAACCTTCTTCACGTGTTTGGGTATAACTTTCTGACAAGTCTTTGGCGTCTTTTACGTTGTGGCCATAGCGCTGTCCGTCGTATCGGCTTAGGTTACTACTAACCTCTGCTGGGCACAGTACGTAGTACACAGCGAGGCCTAAAGGTAGCGAAGGCAAACTAACTTCTTCAGTAGTTGCACCGGCTTTTTTTAGCGCTTCAATTGCAGACTGTATCTGTTGTTTGACCTCTGGGTTGACGCCCTCGTCCATGTATTCTCGTATAACGCCGATTTTTTTGCCTGCTAGGTCTGTCGTTTGGCCTGCAAGTACATAGCCTTGTTGGTCGCGGTCAATAGTTGTACCGTCTAGGTCGTCTTTGCCAGCAATAACGTCTAGTACTAGGCCAGCATCTTCAACAGTGTTGGTTAGTGGGCCAACACAGTCCAGGCTGCTACCCATGGCTACCACACCACTTCGGCTTACTAAACCATAGGTTGGCTTTAAGCCTACGCAACCCGTAAAGCTAGCCGGTAGGCGTATAGAGCCACCGGTGTCACTACCAAGTGCAAAGGGTGCCATGCCAAGTACTACGGCCGCAGCAGAGCCACCGCTGGAGCCACCAGGAACCCGTGTTTTGTCGCGTGGGTTTAGTGTCGTAAAAAAGTCGCTGTTTTCGGTGCTAGAGCCATGGGCAAATGCGTCTAAGTTAGCTTTGGCGACGCAAATAGCTCCTTCGGCTTCTAGTTTTTCTATAGCTGTTGACTGGTACGGAGCTTTAAAGCCCTTTAAAATGTTGCTGGCAGCTGTCGTGTCGGCGCCGTACACCAAAAAGTTGTCTTTAGCTATGAATGGCACACCGGCTAGTCGACCGACTTGCTCGCCACTTTTTACTTTTGCATCAATCTCATCTGCTCTTGCTAGTGCGCTCTCTGCCAAGGTAGCTATAACTGCTTTAAACTCTTCTTTTTCGGCAATAGCTGCAAGGCTCTGTTCTACCAGCTGGCGGGCACTGCTAGCGCCACTTTTAACGTCGTCAGATAGTTGGGCTATGCTTTTCCAGCTCACGTAATCATCTTTCTAACCTTGATTTGGTTATTGTCGGTTGCAGGAACGTTTTCAAGCAATGCTTGAGGCTCGTAACCATAGTGCTTAACTTCGTCTTCTCGGTATACATTTGTAAGACCTGTGACTTGGTTTGTAGGCTGCAAGCCAGACACATCTACGCTAGAAAGCTGCTCAACATACTGCAAAATATCGCTCATTTCGACAGCAAAAGACTCAACCTCTTCGTCGCTAAGTGAAATCCGCGCGAGAGCAGCCAATCTTAATACATCATCCCGTGTAAGTTTTGCCATTTCCCTCTAGTATAACATCATATAATCATGAAATGCTTGCTTTCGTCTGCTATGATATTTGTAGTTTGTTATAACCCAACACAATGACTTTATCGCCCATAGCTTTACCCAAACAACGCTCTCAGTGTTCAGAGCGGCATTTTGAAGCACTAGGTGTCTCCCCGCACGATTTAGTAGTTTTGGACTGCGATACACACCTCCGTGACTTCTCAGGAGCATCCTCACATAGAGTAGTGCTAAAAGTTAAAACACAAACATCCAACTTTCTGGTTGAGACTATTGATTCGTCAGATTCAACATCTGAATACAGATTCGCGCATGTTACCGGCCTAAGCGAGAATGTTACGCACCCTTTTATTAGAGACCGCGTTAGCGGTGTTTACTCTGAGCTACCATTTGCAAGAGCCATCTCACTCGGGCAAAATTCTGTAGGCTTTGGTATTAGAGGACTCGATCTTAAGCAATTTAGAGACAAGGAAGCTCGAGCTACAGTTGCGGCAACTAGGCTTAGCGTGCTGCGTGCATCTGCTAAGGATAATGAGAAACACATTTTAACTGGCACCTCTATGGGCTCGATCGTAGTCGCGGATATGGTTGAGCAGAATTTTCGTTCAGACAGCCCACTCGATATAGCCGGCGTAGTTTTATTTGGGCCAGCGCTTCATACAGATAAAAATCACGTTATTAAAAATGCAATTCCATTCGCTCGCCAGCTTATTGGTGATGCAAGTCGCGATCTAATGACTCAATCGCCCAGAAAACTTCTTAAAAGATCGAGGGGCCTCGTCTCTTGGAGTGGCGAAGCCATATTAGCTCTCCCACACATCATTCATCAGCTTGGGGAGATTATTACTGCTTCGGAAGTATCAACATTGCACAAAACTTTTGAAACAATCCCAACCGTTGCCGTCTATGGAAACAAAGATGACATCGTAGCTCACACACTCATGCAACTTATGCATGATTCTTATCCTGCAATGTTCGGCCGGGTCATAGTGCCGGATAAAGGGCACGAGCTACTATTCGACACGGAGCTTGCAGTTCAGTCTCTGGTCAGCGGAATACAACAATCACATATGCTCAGGCAATAGAAGTTACATCTTGGCCTTTATGTCAGCGATAATGTCGCGAAGTTCGGCGGCTTGCTCAAACTGCAAGTTTGCAGAAGCTAGCTCCATTTGACCAGTCAGGTCTTTAATAAGCGAAGCGTATTCGTCTTTTGGTATTTTCTTAAGGTTTAGTTTGGCTCGCTTGGCCTCTTCTGGCAGGTCAGGGCGCATGCCCTTTTCTATTTGCTTCTGTATGCCTTCTGGGGTTATGCCATGCTTGGTGTTGTAGTCTTCTTGAATCTTGCGGCGGCGCGTGGTTTCGTCGAGTGTTTTTTGCATACTTTTGGTTATGCGGTCGGCGTACATAATTACCCGACCTGTTTCGTGCCGAGCCGCGCGACCAACAGTTTGTATAAGCGCCTGTTCACTACGTAAAAAGCCTTCTTTATCGGCGTCCAGTATGGCTACGAGCGAAACTTCTGGCAGGTCTAGGCCTTCTCGTAGTAGGTTTATGCCCACTAGCACGTCGTATACGCCAAGTCGTAAGTCGCGCAGTATGTCGGTGCGGTCCAGCGTGTCAACGTCGCTGTGCAAGTAAGCCACTTTTACGTTTAGCTCTTGCAAGTATTCTGTTAGGTCTTCGCTCATTCGCTTGGTAAGCGTCGTTACCAGCACGCGTTCGCCCTTGGCAGTTGTAAGTTTGATTTCGGCCAAAAGGTCGTCTATTTGCCCTTCGATTTTACGAACCTCTATAGGTGGGTCGAGTAGGCCTGTGGGGCGTATAACTTGCTGAGCGGGCTCAGGGCTACGGCTTAGCTCGTACTCGGCTGGCGTAGCACTGACATAAATAACGTTGTTAACGTGGCGTTCGAACTCGGTGAAATTTAACGGACGGTTGTCGAGCGCGCTGGGTAACCGAAAGCCATGCTCGACAAGCACTTCTTTACGGGCTCGGTCGCCATTGTACATACCACGCAGTTGCGGCATGGTCATGTGACTTTCGTCGATCATCATAAGATAGTCGTCTGGGAAGTAGTCGAGCAATGTCGCTGGCTGTTCGCCAGGCTCGCGGTTGGTGAGGTAGCGACTATAGTTCTCTATACCTTTAACAAAACCTGTTTCTTCTAGCATTTCAATGTCAAAACGGGTTCGCTGTTCGAGTCGCTGTGCTTCTAGCAACTTGCCTTGCGACCTAAACAGTGCGAGCCTGTCTGCAAGTTCTGCCTCTATGTGCCCAAGCGCCACCTTTAGCTTGTCACCGGGTGTAACATAGTGACTGCTGGGGAAAATTTTGTAGCTGTCAAGGCTTTTAAGTATTTCGCCTGTTAAGGGGTCAATTTGCGTTATTCGATCTATTTCGTCACCAAAAAACTCTATGCGGTATGCTAGTTCTTCGCCAGCCGGGAACACATCTACTACGTCTCCACGCACTCTAAATGTTCCGCGGTGAAAGTCTATGTCATTACGCTGATACTGAATGTCTGTTAGCTGTCGCAGTAACTTGTCGCGAACGCGACGTTCGTTTTTATTTACCGTGACCGACAACCCATTGTAGTCTTCTACCGAGCCTATGCCGTAAATACAGCTAACGCTGGCAACTATAAGCACGTCTTTGCGGCTTAAGAGCGCATCCGTAGCCGCGTGGCGCAAACGATCGATTTCTTCGTTGATTTGACTGTCTTTTTCTATGTACGTGTCTGAACGAGCAATATAGGCTTCTGGCTGGTAGTAATCAAAATAGCTTACAAAATAATGCACGGCATTGTCGGGGAAAAAGTTTTTAAACTCGCTATACAGCTGTGCGGCAAGTGTTTTGTTGTGGCTGAGTACCAGGGTTGGCTTTTGAATGTTCTGCACAATATTTGCCATAGTAAACGTTTTGCCACTACCGGTAACGCCAAGCAGGGTTTGTTCTTTTTGGCCCTGCTCTAGCCCACCAATAAGCTGTGCAATAGCGCCTGGTTGGTCTCCGGTGGGTTGGTAGTTGCTTGTAAGGTTGAACTTTGCCATCTTTATATTGTAACAGTTTTACATCTTGGTGAGGTGATGATACAATTTAGACAGCAAAAGAATAACAAAAAAATGGCAGCAAAAACACGTAACGATAAAATCTGGGAAATGGACGATGAGCAAAAAAAAGCCATCGCCCTTTCTACGCGTAAGCTTCGTTCTAGCGACGAAGAGTTTGAAGCTGCCTTTAAAATACTTAAAAAATACCCCAAACGAGTCACCTTTTTTGGTTCTGCCAGGCTTTCGCCTCACTTCAAGTCCTACCAGTGGGCGCACGACCTTGCTGGAGACCTAGCCCACGATGGCTACGCCATATTGTCTGGTGGGGGTGGTGGCATTATGGAAGCAAGCAACCGTGGGGCCTTTGACGAAGAGCTTGTTTCAATTGGCTTCAACATTGTTTTGCCACACGAACAAAATCTTAACCCGTACACAACCGACAGCTTAGCTTTTAACTACTTCTTTACTCGTAAAGTTATGATGGCCTTTTATACGCATGCTGTTGTTTGTTTCCCGGGTGGCTTTGGCACA
>JBATPG010000029.1:0-9072 GCA_049291335.1 Saccharimonadales bacterium (SeqCode)
GCTTTTACCGCACAGACTATACACTTGGTTTACATGCTCCGGCCCCTGTAAAACCACTCACTTTTTTCAGGTTCCTTATACGCACTCACCCGTAACGGCGGGCAGGTGACAGGCCCCTTCTCATTAAAACCCGTTGCCGATAGATCTACATCGGCCTTTTTGCGTTCAACCTTAATGAGAAAGAGAAGTGAGTTATGAATCAAGTTATAAACCAAGAAGTCGAAGTTAACTCTGTGTACTTTACCGGCCGTGAAATGAAGACCTTTCCGCAGCGCATACAGTACGACGGCCGCGCCATAACCTTTGCCAGCGGCTTGCGCTACCTTATACATAAAGGTGCCAAGGCAGTAAAAGTGTTTGACATGACCGCAGCCGACGGGTTTACCTACCGACTAAAGCAAGACGACAACACCTGGACGCTGCTGGCCATGCGCGCAGAGCAAGGGGGTTCACATGCGTAATTACCTTGTCGAAGACCTTGCTCAGTTGCAGCGCTATTTCCCAAACGCCAAACCTATCGCCATAGAAACACCGTTCGACATAACCGAAAAACCGTTTCTGATTGCCCAAGCAAATGAAGAAGATAGCTCCTATGCTATGCCAGACTGGAGCGCCCAATGGATAATGTAACCCTAAGTAATTCACCCATCCTCGACGATGCCACCAGCCAAACAGGCACTGCCGTCGGCGTTCACGCTGGGTTTCCGAATCCGGCCAGCGAGCGAAGTCGCAAATCGCTCGACCTGCACAGCCTACTTGTTACGTCGCCCACCAGCACCTACTTTTTTAGAGTGCGCGGTCACCACTGGCACCGGCTGGGCATATACGACGGCGACCTGGCCGTCATAGACCGTTCTAAAGCACCAAAAATTGGTAAACCAGTTATATTTTGGAACGAAACAGGCGAACTGTGCATAGCCCAGTGGCAGCCTGGCATGTATTCGCAAATATGGGGTGTTATAACCGCCATAGTGCACCAGTATTAACCGCACCTTTATTTTTTAACCGAGCCCGCGTGAAAAGTCTGTGAAATGTTTGGTAACAGATGTGTGAAAAGTCTGTGAAAACTTTTCCTTCTCTTTAATGTGCCGCCAAATGCACTTATTTTGCCAGTGGCAAAAGCCCTCATTACTTTTAGACCTAAAAGTAACCAAAAGCCCTCGGCAAGCTTCCAGCTCTTGGTTTACGTGTTGTCAAACACTACAACCAGACCAACAACTCGGGCTTACAGCCCTCAAACAAGTTGCCCTGACCCTTACGGGTGAGTTGTAGTTTTGATCAACAGTACAGCCACGAACTTCCAGAATTGCCGCGAATCCCAAACGGACAAAACACACGGAAGCTCTATGCGTTTTGAGGGTTACGGCATTTCGGAGTCGTCATGGCCAGAACATTGTGACAAAACACAATCTTACAAGCCGAGGACTGTCTGACGAGCTTTTAGACTGGCCTGAAGTCTAAAAGTGAGGAGTTCCGCAGGCGATTGTGTTTTTCATCAATGGCCTACCAAGATGATGGAGCATGCCGGGCTTTTTGGTTACTTTTGAGCACAAAAGTAACAGATAGGTTTTGGCCGTAGCCAAAACAAGCAAAAAAATAAAGGTAATTACGGAAGAAAGGATAAGCTATGTACGCACTTATAGACTGCAACAACTTTTTTGTTAGCTGCGAACGTCTGTTTCGGCCAGACGTACAAAACATGCCCGCAGTAGTACTCAGTAGCAACGACGGCTGCGCCGTGTCGCGCAGCAACGAAGCTAAAGCACTGGGCGTGCAAATGGGCGAGCCGCTGTTTGCCCTAAAACAACGCTTTAACGTACTGACCGGTCCCGAAACAAAGCCCACTACCATGCACTCCGCATACAAACAGTGGCAAGCCTACCAAAGCGTGCAATCTTTGTCATCGGTGCGACCACCTTTGGTTGTGTATTCTGCCAACTTTGAACTATACGGCGACATTAGCGAACGGCTTGTTACGCTACTGACCAGCATTACCCCCGAAATAGAAATTTACAGCGTAGACGAGTCGTTTTTAGAGCTTTCTAACCTAGACATTGCCGATTATGAAATCTGGGGCAAAAAAGTACGAGACAATATACTGCAGTTTATAGGCATACCAGTTAGCATAGGCGTTGCCCCCACCAAGACACTCGCCAAACTCGCTAACCATTATGCAAAGAAGCACTCTCAAGAAACAGGGGCATATTATTTACCTATAGAAAACGGTGCGGGCAACGAAAAAGACATTCGCTCGGCAGTTGAGGTAGAAGACGTATGGGGCGTTGGCCGTAAGCTGGGCCCAAAACTGCGCGTAGACGGCATAGCCACGGCCCTAGACCTTGCCAACATGCGCCCTCAATATGCGCAACAACTTATGGGTATTGTGGGCAGGCGTATGGTTACCGAACTGCGCGGCACACCATGCTTGCCACTACATGGCTTTACCAAGCCCCAGCATGCCATACATCGGGGTAGGCAGTTTGGCAAAGATACCAACGACCTAACCGTTATAGAAGCGGCCGTAGCCAGCATGGGTGACAAAGCCGCCTCTATGCTTCGTCGGCAACACCAACGAGCCTACAGCGCCGGTGTGTGGCTAGGAACCAACCCTCGCAAGCCGGGCTACGAAAGCCTAACGTGTTATGTGCAGTTTCGTGCGCCCACTAACGATGCTGGCGAAATTTGCAGCCAGCTAGCGCTTGAACTTGCCAGGCGCCTAAACCCGCGGGCGCAGTACCACAAGGCAGAGGTATTTTTGTACGACCTGGTCGACGAAAACGATATTCAAACAGACCTATTTGGCGAGGTTAACGCCACAAACATACAAAAATCTGCCCAACGCATGCAGGCGCTAGACACAATACGCAATACTCATGGGCATCACACCATACAGTACGCCTCGCAAAAGCTCAGCAATGCTTGGGTGCCGCGCAGGGCATTGGCCAGCGGGCGCTATACATCGCAGTGGAGCGAACTCCCCGAAGCTACGCTGCAATAGCTTCAAGCTGACGCTCGGGCACAGAAAGCCACGGAAAAGCTTCACGTTTTGCAGCAGAATCAAGACCAGATACGTCAAGAGTCGCGCCACTGTCTGCAAGCATTTCTTCTAGCGCGATAGAGCCAATTCTAGGCCAAACTTCGAAAATGGGCGCTTCGCCCCGCTGTCTTACGTCAGAACTAGGACAATACAAGCCCGCAAGCACCTTGAAGGATATTCCAGTCAGTCTCGAGGCATCAAAAATTTGTATGGCTCCGGCTTCAGAGGCATCAAGGCCAAGCGTAGATGGGTAAGACTCGGGAGTTAGTGAAGGCATGTAATTCTCCTATATATATTTGGAAACGTATATTCAAATTACATCTTGAAAAGAACCTGCGCCATACAAGTTGGCAACAATTTTATGACACCAAAAAGGCTTACTGTAGAGAGGGATCAGTAGGTTTTGGATCTATATCCGCATCAAATAACTTCGGAAGAAAGCCTTCGGGCAAACCTGAAGATTGGCCTGCTGGTGCAGCAGACACAGGATATCCTTCGGGTAATTGCACAGGGCCATCAAAGAGACTAGCCATATCTACGTTATAACTCCGTTAAATTCAAACGTTAATATACGCGTATAGTGGTACGAATGCAAGCAAATCATCTAACTTGCAAGCTGCCTTGATATAATTTGACCGCAGAGCACTGCCGTAGCTCGGGATATGTGGCGATCTGGCTGGTCTGGGACAAAGCTCACGCCACCATCTTCGGCAACAAACGTAATACCGATGGCGCTACCGAGCGCTCTAACCATTCGGTGCCCGACAGCGCCTTCGATTCGCTCTTGTTCATGCAGATAACGAGCCCCCGTATAACCAAGGTGTTCGGGGGTAATACCTGGGCCCTGAACGACACGGCTCCCGGGCAGGGGAATCAGTTGGCCTGAACCATAATTCTGTAATGAAGAGTGCTGAATACTGGGTGCGGGGGTATGTATAGCCATGGAGTATATACTACCTTGCTAAGTGGGCAAGTACTACGTAACATGGCAACAAAATTATGACACCTGTACATATACAATTTTCGTGTTACAATCTGTTAACAATGAATAATTCATTCTCATTTGCAGAAATTGGCCTAGAAACCCGTGACAAACGGGTGTACGAAGCACTGTATGCCAACCCCAAAAGTAGCTTGCGCTCTATTGCTGACACGACAGGCATAAACCGTGGTTCGGTGTACGAGTCTATGAAACAACTGGTAGAGAAGGGGTTAGCTGGGTCTATACAAGTCGGTAAGCAAAAACGCTACACCGCCACCGAACCAACAATTATTGTTGAGCTACTTAAAGAGCAACAACAAAAGGCCGTAGCAGCCGAAACAGATGCAAGCATCTACATTAAGTCACTCAAGCATCAACAGGCAACCACCAATCAGCCAGAGGCATTTGCCACGTTCTACGAAGACCACGAAGGCATAGCCACCATACTACGAGACGTAATTACTACGTGTTCGGGCCGTAACGGCAACGCCTACCGTGTTATTTCAACCAAGCGAGTCAGAAACTACCTGTACAACAACTTTCCAAACTTTACCCAACGGCGCATTGCGCAGAACATTTCGGTACGCGTTATAGCAGTCGGCAAGGGTGGTGAAAAAGATGCCTTGTCTGACAGGCGCTGGCTAGAGGCAAAGCGCAGCGATGCCATAAACTGCTACACCATTTTGTACGGCAACAAAACCGCCTTTATTACCCTTGGCGCAGGCAATGTGCTTTCGGGCATAGTCATAGACAACGCCGGTGTTTCACAACTACAAAAAGAGCTATTCGACAAGCAGTGGGACGACCTCACATGAGTGCACGAATGTCGCTTGCCAAACAACTTGCCACAAGCCACAAACTACTTTCAAACCAAGTTACTACCCAACAGGTCGAAGTAGTGCTGACCGAACTCGATCATGTGTTGCAAGCAGATGTAGCGGGAGATGTCGTGGAACTAGGCTGTTATGTGGGGACGACCAGCGTTTTTATACGCCGACTTCTCGACACTACGCAGCAAAAACGCGCTTTTCATGTTTATGACTCGTTCGAGGGCCTACCACCAAAATCTGCCCAAGATAACTCTAGCGTTGGCGACGCGTTTGTTGCGGGCGAGCTTGCCGTTAGCAAAAAGCAATTTATGCAGGCATTTGCTCGAGCGGGACTTGCTGCGCCCATTGTGCATAAAGGTTGGTTTAACCAGCTCGAGCCTGCAGATTTGCCAGATGCAATCGCTTTTGCGTTTCTCGACGGTGATTTTTACGAAAGTATTCGGGACAGTTTACAGCTAGTTGTACCGCGTATGAGTAAAGGTGGCACTATTGTTGTAGACGACTACGCCCGCGAGGCACTACCTGGTGCGGCTAAAGCTGTGCACGAATATTTTGCCCCAGAATTGGTGCAGACTTCGCACAACATGGGAATAATACGCTTATGAAAATACAGCTCGTAACCGTTGGCAAGCCAAAGCTCAGCTACGCAAAAGCAGGCTGGGACGAGTATATTACTCGCCTGCAACGCGTACACACAGTAACAGTGGTGCATATAGCAGACAAACACGCCTATGACACCGCAAAAATACTTCATGATACCGCCGGCACTACCCGGGTTATCTTAGACATAGAGGGCAAGTCATACAGCAGCCCCCAGCTGGCAGAGTTCTTAAAAAAGCGTGAACTCGACAGCAAAATAGTCAGCTTTATCATCGGCGGTCCAGAGGGGTTACCGCAAATAGTACGAGACAGCGCCGACTTTACTTGGTCGCTTGGAGCGCTAACGATGCCACACGACCTCGCCATGGTAGTAACGCTTGAGGCACTGTACCGCGCCAGTAGCATCAACCTCGGCTTGCCGTACCATAAATAGCCAGCCTGCAACCTAGACTAACAGGGGAGAATATGCTATTCTTGTGAAGTTCTGGTTTCTACCAAAATTCTAAACCAAGGAGCAAATTCGAATGCTTAGAATTTTGAAAGGACGACCGTAATCGTAAAGCGAAGCTTTTGGCAGAAAGCCAAAACGAGCTAGCGATGTACGGAAGGACGTGGCCCCGTCGTCTAGTGGTTCAGGACATTTGGTTCTCATCCAAAAGATCGCGGGTTCGAATCCCGCCGGGGTCACCAAGTAAAAAGCTCAGCACCCGCTGGGCTTTTTACTTGGTTATTCACTACGTGAATAGAATCCACAGGGTTCGATCTTCGAGGATGCGCGCAGAAGCTTGCTTCGAGCACACCGCAAGGAGTAATCATCCCGCCAGCTTGTCTGGGACTTTTTTAATGGCGCTCTCGCAGAGAGTCAACCCGAAAAGCCGGGACGGACGCCAAAGGGAAAGTATCCCGTCGAGACATTTTACGACCTCGACGGATGTAGATGCATATCTTTCTGAAGCACTGTAAATATAACAAATATGAGGGTATCATTACATTATGCAAATACCGACTAAGAAACTACAGAGTGGTTTTGAACTACCTATCTACGGCCTAGGTCTATGGCAAATGGGTGGCCGATTCGAAAGAGATACCACGAATGACGATAATGATATTGCTGCAATTGATGCTGCAATCAAAGCGGGTATTACCCATATTGATACCGCAGAAAGCTACGGTGCGGGCCACGCAGAGGAGTTATTGGGCAAAGTATTGCCCAATCATGACCGCAGCAAATTAATAATTGCGACTAAAGTAGCTGCCTGGAACCAGACCTATGAGAGCGTAATCCAATCATTTAATGCCAGCTTGGAGCGCATTGGCACAGACTATATAGACCTGTACCTCCTGCATCAATATCCAGAGCCAGGCATTCCGATTGCAGACACAATGAGGGCAATGGATGAGTTGGTTGAAAAGGGATTAGTCAAAAATATTGGTGTTTGCAATATGTCACCCAATCGTTTTAATGAGGCCCAAAAACATAGCAAGAACAAACTCGTATGCAATCAGATCCACTACAACGTTCAGTATCGCGAGGCTGAGCATAAGGGAGTGCTTGAACATGCTCGCGCCAACGATGTGATGCTTGTTGCGTGGAGACCTGTGCAGAAAGGCTCATTACCGGACAGCCGCCTCCTTGAAGATATTGCAGCCAAATATGGTAAAACACCTACGCAGATTGCTATTAACTGGTTAATTAGCCAAGAGCGAGTTATAACAATCGCCAAAACTTCCCGCGCTGAACACCTAGAGGAAAACCTTGGCGCTCTAGATTTTGTTATGGACGGTGAAGATATTGAGCGTATACGCCAAGAATACCCCGAACAGCATGCGGTTTCTGATTCTGTGCCACTAGACTACAAGGCAGATGTTGAGGCTTAGCCTTGTCGTAATTGCTAATATGTGAGAGATTTACTTAGTTAATTCTCTATATAAATCCGTAACATTTCCGTCGGGGAATCCCTGTTGCCACGGTTTAGCAGGCCCTACAAAATGTATAATTCCAGCATCTTGTTCGATATCTAATATTGAATTAAGGGGGAAAATTTTCTCCGCATAGTATTTTGCACCTTCTATCTTCAGGATAACTGATAGGGGAGGATAGTTCCATATTAAAGGAAGACTCTGCCATTTACCTACCAATAGAAAGTTCAAGGCGTCTTGATCTCTAAAGCGCAAATGCTGTGGGTGTGACTGAACGAAATCAATAGCCTGTTCTGATATTTTTTCTTCGTTCCATTTTTTAATGCTCATAACCATTACACCAGAATTAAAATATGGCGTATTGCCTTTAAGCCCTAATGATTGCCACCCCGGGATCGCGATACCCGACTCCAGTGTAGGGTTTTGCACATCCTGAACTGCAGCAATTGCAGATTGGCCCTCTAACTGCAGCCTAAGCAGGTCAACGGGGCTTTTCGTAAAGAAAATATCCGCATCAAGATACACAACCTGTTCAACATCAAAAATAGATGCTATCGCTAGACGCAAGTAGGCAGCATGGTTGATTTCAGCGCTTTCACCAACACCTTCAACAAGCAGGGGTACTTGTTGCAAACGTAATAAAATTTGCTGATTTGACGCAACAGCATCATACAAAACATCTATATCTTTGCGATCAAGCTCATTTGTAAAGAGTACAATTACATCGATATTCTCTGCGCCAGTATGTACCTTGGACAATGATTTTAACGCATTTCGAAGGGGCAGTATAAATGACCTATCAATTGTGAAGACGATTGGGGATAAGCTTTCTTGGGGATTATTCATTTTAATAGTCTACAATATTAATTGAATGGCAGATATAGTTCAACAACCTAGGCTTCTTGTCTTTGATTTAGACGGTACAGCAATACACAGCAATATCAGTGCACGCATGTCAAAAACACTAATCTCCGCCCTTAAAAACGCCTCGACGAACGGGTTGCGCGTTTCTATTGCGACAGGTCGCTCATGGGAACATTTTATTACAGTTATAGACGAAGTTCGTGACAGCTTGGCGCCATGCATCATTTCTGGTGGCAGCCAAATAGTTGACACACTGCAGGGTGTGATTCTCTGGGAAGTGCAGCTTACGCAACAACAAATAAGTGCACTCAACTTAATTACTAGCAAATACAACAAGAGTATTTCGTACAATTCTAGACTGAATACTTACGGTCCTACCAAAAAAATACCAAGTACAGATCATACAACAATTGCATATCTACTCGACATTGATCCTTCAGAGTTGGAAACCATTCATGCTGATGTGTCGCGCATCACCGGCCTACACTCTGCAATAACACATGCTTGGGGTGATGCTGGCCAGCACACACTGCATATTACTAGCACAGACGCAAACAAAGGTGCAGCTTTACGCAAACTAGCAGACATGGTCAATGTACCCCTTCATGATGTTGTTGCAATTGGTGATGGTTTAAACGACATCCCCATGTTTGAGATAGCAGGTACATCATATTCCATCGCCGGAAGTGTTGTGGATGGCTACCAATCTACAGAAGGTAGTATCGCTGACGTAAATGAGGATGGACTTGCTAATTACCTATTAAAGTTATATGATAAATATTAACTAATAGGCAGTGTTACCCATGTTTACAAATACAGATATCATTCTAATAGTGTTA
>JBATPG010000030.1:0-14945 GCA_049291335.1 Saccharimonadales bacterium (SeqCode)
GTTGCGGGGTCGCCGAAGGTGACCGTGAGGCCCGAACGGCCCGCTCACCGTACTTTTGATACAATGTTAACGCACACTATCGGGGTGTGGCGCAGTTGGTAGCGCGTACGGCTGGGGTGAGAAGTGCCAGTGGCACTTTGCAAGGCAATCTTCTCTTGAAAACTGGTTTTCAAAGATGAAGTTGCGGGGTCGCCGAAGGTGACCGTGAGGCCCGAACGGCCCGCTCACCGTACTTTTGATACAATGTTAACGCACACTATCGGGGTGTGGCGCAGTTGGTAGCGCGTACGGCTGGGGGCCGTGAGGTCGCAGGTTCAAGTCCTGTCACCCCGACCAGATGATAAGCTTTTATTAGCTTGTTAATAAATGCATAATCTTCCACATAGTATGAAGCGCAAAATTGGAATTTACCCAGGTACGTTTAACCCGCTGCACGCTGGCCATATTAGCCTTGCTGAGCAGGCATTTATAACATGCGGGCTAGACGAGGTATTGTTCTTGCCTGAAAGGGCACCGTGGGGTAAGACAGATGTCCCACATATTGATTCTCGAGTGCAATTTGCAGAGAAAATCCTTTCTGATTATCCGAATTTCAGAATTAGAGCTCTTCGCGCCACTCCTCATACTTTCAAAGCGCACAGGGTTGAACTTAAGGATATTTATAACCACCATACAATTGTTCTGTTGATTGGTTCAGATACCCTAAAGACGCTTGTGCGGTGGGAGGGTATGGGGCTATTCTTACGAGACCACGAACTTTGCGTAGGCCTTCGCGGAAATGAAACGAGAGAATCTGTATTGGCGCAAATATCGCATCTTGAATCCGCGCTAGCACAGGACATAACGTATCATATTGTCGAAACGCCTCACAAGCATGTCTCATCAACAAAGATTAGATCGACTAAAGCTCATCAACCATTATAAAGCTGCCATAGTGTTACTGTAGAATAAACGTAATGAATAGAAACACAAGAGGGCTATATGTGGACAGAAACAAAACACGGTTTATACAAAAAATTTGTCTTTGAAGATTTTGATACCGCTTGGCAGTTTATGCAACGTGCCGCCCAGGCTATGCAAGATCAAAACCATCATGCCCGCTGGCAAAACGAGTGGAACGTAGTAGAGTTTTGGCTCTCTACGCATGCGTCTGGTTCGATGGTTACCGATAAAGACATGATATTATCTAGAGCAATTGATGCAGCTGCAGAAGGCCAAAACTTGGCCGAAAAGCATGATGACAAACCTACAACAAACCACGCCAGAGTACAGATGTACGCGGACGGTGGTTCGCGAGGTAACCCGGGCCATTCGGCCAGTGGTTTTGTGCTACTTGACCAAGAAGGCAATGTGTTACACGAGCAGGGAATATACCTCGGCATTACGACAAATAATCAAGCAGAATATATGGCCTTAAAGTTTGGGCTTGAGGCTGCAAAAGAGAAGCTACACGCCAAAGAAGTTGATGTATTTATGGATAGCCTGCTAGTTATTAACCAAATGAAAAAGATATTTAAGGTACGAAACAAAGACTTGTGGCCAGTGCACGACGCCATTGTAAAGCTGATAGCAGAGTTTGACCGTGTAACATTTACCCATGTGCCCCGCGAGCTAAACAAACTGGCCGATGCTCAAGTAAATATGTGCCTCGACGCTGAGCTTCATAAAGACATAGCCTAACCCTGACGTATAGCGTGGTATACTCAATCTGTTAGACTATGAGCTAACCGCTAGTTCTTTTGCTAGAGGAAAGTCCGGGCAGCATAGGGAGTGACAGTCGTTAACGGCGACCAAGGGCGACCTTAGGGAAAGTGCCACAGAGACAATACAGCCCGCTTTGGTGGGTTACGGTGAAAAGAGTGCGGTAAGAGCGCACAGTTCTGTACGGTGACGTATGGAAGTGGTAAACCCTGTCTGCTGCAAGGAATGGGCCTTGTTGTGTCCCGTAAGGGACGCATTGGTACCCGCCAGCCCGAATTAACCCCGCTCGAGCCATGTGGCAACATATGGCCTAGATAGATGGTTAGCATCGCCTTACGGCGAGACAGAACCCGGCTTACAGTAGTCTGACAGTATAAAAACACCCCCGAGAAATCGAGGGTGTTTTTTATTAAACCAAGCCTACTATTTAAAAGTAGCGTAATTCATCTTCAAGTCGCTGTGGTGGCCAGCTAGGGTTACTGTCAACAAAAGTACATGCATCTTCCTCGCTGTTCCAATCACACTGTAACGCAAACTGGGCTGCGGTTACGAAAGGCCCAAAACGTTCCGCGAATTCAATATAAACACGTGCAGCGTTATGCGCATCGTAGTTTAGTAGATTCTCAAAACTTCCACCGTGAAGATGCTCGCCGTTTCTTACTTCTGCAATCATTTGATCGGCCCACTCGCCATAACTTCCATTTCTAATCATATTAATATTATAGCATACATTGTCAAGTAAATCAAAACACCCCACTGTACAAGTGGGGTGTTTTTGGGGTGGCCTAGTATAAATTACTTAGAAGCTGCTTTTACAACTGCTTCAAAAGCTTTAGGCTCGTTAACTGCAAGTTCTGCAAGTACTTTACGGTCAACCTCTATGCCGGCAGTTTTCATGCCCGCGATGAGTTTGCTGTAAGTGGTGCCATGCAAACGCGCAGCTGCGTTAATGCGGGCGTTCCATAAAGCACGGAACGTTCGCTTGCGGTTTCTTCGGTCGCGGTAGGCGAACTGAAGACTACGGGTTACGGCTTGTTTGCCACGTTTAACACTAACTCGGTTTGGGTGAGTCATTCCCTTGGTTGCTTTGCGAATCTTGTTGTGTTTCGCTCGCGATGTTACGCCTCGTTTGACACGCATAGGGCTAGACTCCTAACCGTTTCCGAATTATTTTACTGTTAGTTTTGTTCAAGGTCTCCAAACCAGCCAGCTTGCGCTTTCGAGCGCCGCTTTTCTTCTGTAAGAAGTGGCTAGCGTGTGAGTGACGGACTCGAACTCGTCCGTTCTTTGATACTCGTACGCGGTCTTTGGTGCCGCTATGAGACTTGAGTTTAGGCATGTGCGTAACTCCTTTAGATTGATAATATTGTTTCGGTATCCGAAGTGCTTGAAGCCTTTGGTTCCACAGGAACAACTGGCTTAAACGACGGATTGGCGCGAATGACAAAGGTTAGCTGCTTGCCGGCAAGCTGTGGGGCTTGGTCGACAACGATGCGATCACCAAAATCGTTGATGACGCGATCAGCAAGTTTAAAGCCTATATCTTTGTGCGCAAGTTCTCGTCCACGAAAGAAAAGAGTAATTTTGACTTTGTGGCCAGTTTCAAGAAAGCTTGTGACTTTCTTCATCTTAACCTCTAGGTCGTGATCACCAATCTTTAGGCCAAATCGCATTTGCTTAAGCTCGAGAGCTTTTGACGTTTTGCGGTTTTTTTGGGCCTGCTTCGTTTTCTGGTAATTGTATTTACCCCAGTCGATTATTTTGCAGACAGGTGGTTTAGCATTCGGTGAAATTTCAACAAGATCAAGCTCTTGTTCTACTGCGAGTTGCAAAGCTTCATCGCGGCTCATTACACCAAGTTGTTTCCCGTCTTGATCAACTACTCGAAGTTGTGGCGCCCGAATCTGTGAGTTCAGGCGAGTATTTGCGCTAATACTAGGTCTCCTTTATGTTTTCGCTTTACGAAGTGTAACAGATTAGCGACGAGTGGTCAACAGGGGAGATTGGCTAGTTATTTGTCATGGAATTGGTGCGGTCGGTATTGCAGTGCTTCGGCGACGTGTTTTGGCAGAATGGCATCAGAATCGTCTAGGTCTGCAATGGTGCGGGCTACTTTAACAGCGCGCATGTAGGCACGGGCGCTTAGACCAAATGTGTTTGCGGCCGAATCGAGCATTTCTTTGGCTTTTTCGTCCAGTTTGGCGTGCGCTTTAATGTCTCGGTTAGACATACTGGCGTTTGAGGTTTGTACACTCTTAAAACGCTCAAGTTGGATGTCGCGAGCCTTCACGATGTTGCTCATGGCTCGTGTGGTTTGGTCTTTGCCTTCAGCATTTTGACCGGCGAGTAGCTTGCTGTTGTCTATTTCGTGAACATCGACGTATATGTCTATGCGGTCCAAGATAGGGCCAGACAGTTTGCGGCGGTAGCGTTCAATTGCGCTTGGCGTACAGCGGCAAGCTTTTTTGGTGCCATAAAAACCACAGGGGCAGGGATTTGCTGTGCCGATAAATATAAAATCTGCAGGATATTCGGCAGTCGACTTGGCCCGGGCGATGGTGACAGAGCGTGACTCAAGAGGTTGCCTAAGTGCTTCAACGGTGACTCGAGAAAACTCAGGTAGTTCGTCAAAAAGCAACACGCCTCGGTGAGCTAGACTCATTTCTCCTGGACGGACCGAGTTACCACCACCAACTACTGCAACGTTGCTTGCACTATGGTGTGGGGAACGGAATGGGCGCGATGTAATGATGCGGTTAAAGTCGTTATCGGCCAAACTATGAAGATGCGTAACTTCTAAAATTTCCTCACGAGTCATAGCTGGCAACAAACTTGGTAAAATTTTTGCCAACATGCTTTTGCCGGTTCCAGGAGGCCCGCCGAGTAAAATATTGTGACCACCTGCAGCGCTAATTTCTATGGCTCGCTTGCCAAGTGGCTGGCCAATGACATCTTCAAGAGCCAACATGTCGGTGTCTTCAAGCGGAGCTTCGAGAAATTGCTCATGTAGGGTTGTGTCGATAGCTACAGGCTGTTTCCTGCCACTTAGCACCTCACTAAGTTCTTGCAGGCTTTCAACGGCAATAATGACAATGTCTGGGATTAAGGAGGCTTGACTAACACTTTCTTTTGGAATGATAAACGTTTTATAGCCTTTTCGTTTGCCGGCTAGCAGCTTACCGATAATGCCTCTAATGGGTCGCACGTCGCCGTCCAGGCCGAGCTCGCCAAGAATAATCGTGTTTTCTATCGGTTCATTTGCCTGGTCGGTAGCGTACAAAATCGCCGTTGCTATGGCGAGGTCAAAGCCAGTGCTGTCTTTTGGTATGTCGGCAGGTGCTAGGTTTATGGTGATTCGTTTACGAGGCAGTGGCAACTGGGAAGCACTAAAGGCGCTTCGTATGCGCTCTTTGGCTTCGTCTACGGCCTTGTTTGCGTAGCCGACTATTACAATGCTAGGGAGGTTGTTAGATAGCTGGCATTGGATATCAACAATGAGTCCGTCTCGGCCACTTTCTATAATACTGCTTATGCTACGCTTCGATTTCATTTAGGGCCATTGTACGACTGCTTATAAAAGAAAACAACCCACGTAATAGGCAACGTGGGTTGTTTTATGAAATTCGTTTTAGTGTTGGTGTTAAGCTTTTGTAAAACAACGACTTGCGAGAAGTCGTTGTTTTTGAAGAGCTTTTTGTTTTTGAGCACTTTTTTTGTTCAGTGCTACAGATATAATATGTCGTCAATATTGCAATGTCAACAAAAAACTTGTGGTAATTTTTATCAGATGAGAGCACGCTGCGAGCCAGGGCGCCTCAATTGACAAAAAGCCCATTCCGTAGTAGCATGTAACAGTAAGCAACAAAACAAAAACAACTTACAAAACATCGCTCGAATCACCCTAAAGGTGAGGAGAGCGGTCAGTCACAGTCGAAGGCGGTAAGCGCTAAATAATTTACAATTTTAAGAGCGGATTTACCGCCTAAGACACCATTTCTCCTGTAACCGACTCCCCCTATACAATATGTATAGGGGGAGTTATACTAAATAACAGATATGTTAACTAAGAAAAACCCTTCAAGTTATATAGTTTTACTACTGCCTTGGGCTGCATTTTTACTATTTATGTCTACTACTCACCCTGCAACTTTACCGGTGTATGCTTTGCTTATACCATTTGTGCTCCTGGGTCTAGCAGTATATGTAACACTGCGAATGCTGATGAGTAAGCTAATGGGACAATCAAAGCATCAAAAAATTGTTACAATCCTCATAACACTGTTTCTCGTAACTTGCGTCGGTTTGCAGTCGGTGGGGCAATTAACATTTCGAGACTTTTTGACAGTACTATTTTTGGCACTTCTCGGGTACTTTTATGTATACCGTAATATTGTTGGTGCGAAGCAATAACCACTACAATATCCACCCCGAGAGGTATATACTGTATGTAGTATGAGTGAAGAAAATCAGCAACCACTTGCTCAAGACGCCAACGGGGCAGAAAGCGCCGATTCTAAGGCGCTACTTACGCAGACTATTGCGAAGCTAGAAAAAGTTATAGCCAATACCCCAAGTCAGCCACGCATTCGTGCAATCGAGATTCATCGCATTAAAGCTGAATATTTAAAGACTAAGTACAACATTGAAATAAAATTACAGCAGTAACCACAACAGGGATAGCAGGAATATAGCGATGTTAAACATACTACAGAAAACCTTAGGAAGTAGCGTTCAATATGAACGTGGCTTAGAGATGGTTTTGCTGTTAATACATTTGCCGCCCGCTAGCGATGACATCGACACCAACGGCAGGGATGTACGTGATGTAACCGATGAGAGCATTTCAAAAGCGCAAATTATCTACAATATTATTGCCAGTACAGCAGAAACGAGCATGAAAAACCGTTGGTATGGACAGCGACACTTTAGCTTTGAAATCATCGGCCACCGAGGGTTTGTGCATTTATACGTTGCTGTTCCACTAGATATGATTGATGTGCTAAAACAAGCTGTAACCAGCGCTTATCCTTCAGCGCGGCTTGAGGAAATGCCTGAACACAATATTTTTAATGAAGTCGGCGGATCGAACGCTATTAGTGGTGGCAGGATGCATCTTAAGCAAAAATTCGCTTATCCAATAGCCACCTATCAAGATCTTAAACGTGATGGTATGCAAGGAATCTTAAACGCGTTATCGGGCCTTACCGAAGAAGATGGCGTAGCAATACAGCTTATGTTCAGGCCCGCAGATGACCAGTGGCGTAAAGATGCTTCGGCAGTAGCAAAACAAAAGCGAGATGGGGGTCAAAAAGGCGTTTCAATGGGCGGTCTCGCCAAAGACGTAATGACTGCATTTGTTAAGGCCCCAGAGGCAAAGGACGAGACTAAGAAAAAAGAGATATCATCTGTGGACCAATCAATTGCGGATGCCATTGAAGACAAAACTAGATATTCGGGCTTTGAAGTGGCTATTAGAATAGTAGCCTCATCAAATATTCTCCAACGCTCTCAGAGCATCGTAAATAGCCTTGTAGCTAGCTTCTCATTGTTTGATGCTCCAGGTAGAAACGGTTTTAAATTTACGGCATCGACAGACCACGATCAGCTACTGACTAACTACATCCTACGGGTTTTCCCGCCCAATAAGAAGAAAGATATACTAAATGCAGTAGAGCTGGCAACGCTTTTTCACTTTCCAGATCAAAGTAGCACGGCAACCTCTCAGCTAACTCGCCAAGATTCGAAACAAGTTGATGGCCCACGTAATATGCCAGACCATGGCTTGTTACTTGGATTTAACGTGTATCGAGGTGTTAAAAAGCCGATCCGACTTGGCGGCGGAGACAGACAGCGACACGTCTACACGGTAGGGCAAACGGGTACAGGTAAATCGACCTTCTTAGAGAATCTGGCGCTACAAGACATGTTGGCGGGTAATGGTTTTGCGTTTGTTGATCCACATGGTGATACTGCAGAACGTTTACTAGCCATGGTTCCAAAAGAAAGAACAGAAGATGTTATATATTTCTGCCCGTCTGAAATGGATTATCCAATGGGCATGAATTTGTTCGAGTATCAAACAGAAGATCAGAAAGATTTTTTGATACAAGAAGTACTCAACATGCTTTACAAGTTGTACGACCCACAACATCAGGGCATCATGGGCCCTCGCTATGAAGACATGTTCAGAAACGCAGCGCTTGTTGTGATGTCTGACCCTAACGGGGGTACATTTGTTGACATTCCTAATTTGTTCCGAGATCCAAACTTCTTAAAGTCAAAGTTACAACACGTAAAAGACCAAACTGTTCTTGATTTTTGGCAAAAGCAATTTCCTGCATCACAGCGATCTAACGATGCTGGTGAGGTTACGGCTTGGTTTGTAAGTAAGTTTGGTGCGTTCCTAAGTAACGAAATGATGCGTAATATTATTGGCCAATCGAAGAGTGCATTTAACCTTCGAGACATCATGGACAATAAAAAAATCTTGTTAGTTAACCTTAGCAAAGGACGTACGGGTGAGCTGAACAGCAAGCTACTTGGAATGATGTTTGTGATGAAATTCCAGGCTGCCGCTATGAGTCGTGCCAATATCCCAGAGGATGACCGCGTAGACTTTGCATTGTACGTGGATGAGTTCCAGAACTTTTCTACAGACAGCTTTGCAACTATCTTAAGTGAGGCACGAAAGTTTCGACTTAATCTTATTGTAGCCAACCAGTTTACTACTCAGCTAACTGATGAAATTCGAGACGCCGTTTTTGGTAACATTGGTACTATTGTAGGCTTCCGTATCGGCCAAAATGACGTTGAGAGTCTAGGGCGTTATTTCCAGCCGTATTTTGATGGTGATGATTTGCTAAGAATTCCAAACTATAATGCCGTAGCACGGACTTTAGTTAATGGTGTGCCAACGCAGCCGTTTAGTATGGCGACATTGGCTCCATTGGGTAACCCCAACCCCGGCTTGGCTTCGGCGCTTAAACAATTATCGTCTGCCAAGTACGGTCGGCCTAAAGCTGTAGTTGAGAAGGAAATATTTGCGCGGTTGCGCGCGTCATCGCTTAACGCGTTCACAGAAAGCCCAACTATGCGTGGTCCTGCGCCAACAGCAGCCCCCCAGCAAGCAGCCTTGCCACAGCAGAAGTCATTCCTGGATGAATGGCTTGCCAAGCAACAAAACCAGCAACCACAATCAAACCCAATTACTGCACCTTCTAGCGCACCTATGCCAACACCCCCGGCTCAACCCGCTGCGCAACAAACCCAACCTGCCGTGCCTATTCAGCCTGCTACACCCGTCGCACAACATATAAGTAGCCCGATTGCCTCCCCAGCAGGAAATATATCAAGTAGTACACTTGATAACACAGAAGTGTCGGGCATTGCTGCCGAGCTAAGGAAAGGCCTCGACAGGTCTCAAGAGGGGACCGTGTCACTGACTTCTCCGAATAGCCTAGACGAAGATACCATTTATATAGGCAAAGACGGCAGCTTTCATGCCAAGAGCGATATGGCCGATTCGTCTCAGGCATAATAAACCAGTAGCTGTATCTGAATGGTTCTTGTAGATACGTCAAAATAACGCTATACTACAGGGTAAGTTAATAAGGTGTAGGCCAAAATCTAGAGGGGATAACCACGTGACAAAAGGCAAGGAGTATTCAGCTGATCAAATTCAGGTTCTGGAAGGACTAGAGCCTGTTAGAAAACGCCCAGGTATGTACATTGGTAGTACGGGCATAGAAGGACTTCATCACTTGGTGTGGGAAATTGTTGACAACGGTATCGACGAGGCTTTAGCTGGTCATGCCACTGAAGTTCGTGTAGAAATGCTCGATGACGGTGGTATACGAGTGTTTGACGATGGTAGAGGCATTCCAACAGATATTCACCCTAAAACGGGCAAGAGTACAGTAGAAACGGTGCTGACCGTTTTGCATGCTGGTGGTAAATTTGGCGGCGGTGGCTACAAGGTTTCTGGTGGGCTTCACGGCGTGGGTGTTAGTGTTGTAAACGCGTTGTCTACAAAACTTATCGTACGAGTCTACCAAGACGGCAAAGTTCACGAGCAAGAATATGCCTACGGTGTGCCTCAGGCGGACTTAAAAGTTGTTGGCAAATGTCCCAAAGAAAAACACGGCACCGAGATTACATTTTATGCTGACGAAGGTATTTTTACCGAAAGCATTGCGTTCAACTATGACACTATACTTGATCGACTGCGTCATGCCGCATATCTCACAAAAGGTGTGAGAACAACCCTTATAAATTATAAATCTGGTAGAAAGTACAGTTTTTACTTTGAAGGTGGTATAAAGTCTTACGTTGCAAATCTTAATGTTAGCAAAGAGCCAGTCGATGAAGACATCTTTTATGTCGATAAAATGGTTGACGATAATCAAATAGAAATTGCTGTACAGTACACAGAAAGCTTTAGCGAAACCATTAAGCAGTTCGCTAACAACGTGTACAACCCAGACGGTGGGTCACACCTTACTGGCTTTAGGTCTGCGCTGACACGCGTTATAAATGATTACGCTCGTAAGTCTGGCTTGCTCAAAGAAAAAGAAGAAAACCTTAGTGGCGAAGATTGCCGCGAAGGCATGACAGCAGTTATTTTAGTAAAACTTCCTGACCCTCAGTTTGAAGGCCAAACCAAGAATAAACTCGGCAACCCAGAAGTCCGTGGTCAGGTAGAGCAGGTGATGAACGAATACTTCGCGTACTACCTAGAAGAGCACCCTGGAGTTGCGCGAAAGATCGTTGGCAAGGCGCTACTTGCAGCCCGTGCCCGTAAAGCTGCACGAGCTGCTCGCGATAACATCATCCGTAAGGGTGTCCTAGACGGTGCGAGCATGCCAGGAAAGCTTGCGGACTGTTCTAGTAAAGATCCGATTGTCTCAGAGATATATCTTGTAGAGGGTGACTCGGCCGGTGGTTCCGCCAAAACAGGTCGAGATAGCAAGACACAGGCCATTTTGCCACTACGCGGTAAGGTCCTTAATGTAGAGCGTGCACGGCTAGACAAGATGCTTGCAAATAACGAAATTGTTAGCCTTATTAAGGCGCTTGGTGTCGGTATTGGGGACTCATTTAGCCTTGAGGGCCTGCGTTATCACCGCGTTATAATAATGACCGATGCCGATGTCGACGGAAGCCACATATCTACGCTACTACTAACATTCTTCTTTAGGTACATGCGAGAAGTTGTAGACGGCGGGCATATTTATTTGGCAAAGCCACCACTGTTTGAACTGGTTAAGCCAGGCCGCAAGTCGAGTGTGTTTATATATGATGAAGCTGAACTTGAAATCATTTTGGATGAGACTATTGCCAAGCGTCAAAAAGAAGGTCTCAAAGTTGAGCCTACCGATGAAAGGCTAAAGCAAGCCGGTTTTATGGAAATGAAACGGTATAAAGGTCTTGGGGAAATGGATGCTGAGCAGTTGTTTGAAACAACCATGAACCCCGAAAAGCGCGTTCTGGTGCAAGTTAAGGTTGAAGACGCAGAGAAAGCCGATGCAATTTTTAACAAGCTGATGGGCACAGAGGTAGAGCTTAGGAAGAACTTTATTCAAGCCAATGCAAAATTTGTAAAAGATTTGGACATTTAAGATGGAAGACCAAACAAAAGATAACACCCCACTAGACATAGAAGACGAAGAGCGCCAAGAAAAGCTACGTGGTCACGTAGAGGTTATACAGGCGGACCACTCGCGAGTTGTTGAAGGCCGCACACTCGAAACAGTCATGGAAGACAGCTATTTGCGCTACTCAATGAGTGTCATCATCGACAGAGCACTCCCTGATGTTCGTGATGGTCTTAAGCCCGTGCACCGACGTATTTTGTACACCATGTATGACAGTGGCTTGCGTTCATCATCACGCCACCGTAAGTCCGCAACCGTTGTTGGTGATGTGATGGGTAAATATCACCCACACGGCGATAGTTCCATTTATGACTCTATGGTCCGCTTGGCTCAACCTTGGGCCACAAGGTACCCACTGGTAAACGGCCAGGGCAACTTTGGTAGCATGGATGGAGATCCACCCGCTGCGTATCGTTACACCGAGGCAAAGTTACAACGTATTGCTGACGAAATTGTTGAAGACATCGACAAAGACACGGTAGATTTTCGTGAGAACTACGATGGCACAAAAGAAGAGCCAACGGTGTTGCCGGCCAAGCTTCCGAACCTTCTGCTAAATGGTCAGCTGGGTATTGCTGTAGGAATGGCAACAAACATTCCGCCTCACAATTTGACAGAGATTGTCGATGCGACTATGTATCTTATAGACCATCCAGAAGCATCGCTCGATGAACTTCTAGACTTTGTTAAGGGTCCAGACTTTCCAACGGGTGGCATCGTGTATGGTGCATCTGCTTTGCGGCAGGCATACGCCACTGGTCGTGGCGGTGTGGTTGTACGGGGTATCGCCGAAGTTGTCGAAGGCAACAAAGGTAAACACCAGATTGTTATTACCGAAATTCCCTATGCCCTAAACAAAGAGAGCCTTGTCATCAAGATAGCCGAGCTAGTCCACGACAAGAAGGTTACGGGCATTAGTGACATTCGCGACGAAAGCGCCAGGGGCAACGTACGTATTGTTATAGACCTTAAGAAAGACGCCTACCCAAAGAAGCTTCTTAACCAGTTATATAAGTTAACGCCACTACAAACAGCCTTCCACTACAACATGATGGCGCTGATTGACGGCATCCAGCCAAAAGTGCTTGGTCTAAAGGACATTTTAGGCGAGCACATTAAGCACCGTCAGGTTGTGGTACGTCGAAGAACAGAATTTGAACTAGCTAAGGCCAAAGACAGAGCCCATGTTCTTGAAGGCCTTAAGATAGCACTCGACAACATCGACGAAGTAATTGCTACCATTCGTGCAAGCCAAACAACCGAAGAAGCGCAAAAGAACCTTATCACTCGCTTTAAGCTGAGTGACATACAAGCAAAAGCAATTTTGGCTATGCAACTTCGTACGCTTGCTGGCCTAGAGCGCCAAAAGATAGAAGACGAGCTTGCAGAACTAATGAAAATTATCGCCGAGCTTGAGAGTATTTTGGCAGATGAAAAGAAGATACTTGCTATTATTAAGGACGAATTCAAAGAACTTAAGAAGCAATACGGTGACGAGCGCAAAACAAAAGTTGTTGCACAAGAGCTAAACCGCCTCAGCGACGAAGACTTGGTACCAGATGAACAGGTTGTTGTTACGCTTACATCAGCAAACTACATTAAACGTAGTACTTTGGCTGACTACAAGAGACAAGGTCGTGGCGGCAAGGGCCGACGTGGCATGGTGACCCGAGAAGAAGACGTCATTGAACACGTTGTAAATGCATCTACGCACGACTTTTTGTTGTTCTTTACAAACAAGGGCAGAGTGTTCCGGCTTAAGACCTATGAGGTCCCAGCAACAAACCTGAGCGCTAAGGGTGTGGCGGTTGTAAATCTGTTGCAACTACAACCAGAAGAAGCCATAAGTTCTGTGATTAACATATCTAAGACCGACAAGGCTGCGAACCTGCTTATGTGTACCGTTCGTGGAGTTGTTAAGAAAACGCCATTCGAACAGTACAAAAATGTTCGTGCTTCGGGCTTGATAGCCATAAACCTTGACGAAGGTGATGAACTAAAGTGGATTCGTATGACAGATGGTAATAATGAAGTTATTATATCGACCAGCCAGGGCCAAGCTATTCGCTTCCACGAGCGTGATGCACGCCCTATGGGACGTGTAAGTCGTGGTGTGCGAGGAATTCGCCTGCGTGCAGATGACCGCGTTATAGGTATGGATATCGTCGATGAGCACTCAAGCATATTTGTAATCAGTAAGTACGGCTACGGCAAGAGAACCAAGGTGGCGCAATTTACCCCTCACGCACGTGGTGGTGTTGGCATCCGGTCTGCAGTTGTTAACACAAAGACGGGTGAACTGATTGGTGTAAACCGTCTTAAGGACAACGCCGAAGAAGAAGTCATAATCATTAGCCAAAACGGTCAGACTATTCGACTAGGCCTAAAGGACATTCCGGCGCTCGGTAGGGCTACCCAGGGGGTACGCATAATGCGCCTAAACGACAAAGACCAAGTAGTGTCACTTGCCCTTGTAGACAAGTCAGAGCTACCCGACGAAGACGACGAAGAAGAAACAACTGTGTAATTTGTTGGCTTAAGCCTTATGCTTGCATATTTACGTGAGCCAGCATAGTATCTTCCTAAGAAGCAAATGTTGATGAAGGAGCCACGGATGCCTAATAGTAGAAAGCCCAAGGTTAAGCTAGGAAAAACTGATGGATATAGGTATATAGCCTTCCGGCAGCCTTTATCTGATGCTGAACGAGATCGGATAGGTAGTAGCACGCTTTTTCCAGTGGGCACATTTGTAGATGTCGAGGAGCCTGCCGACAAGGCATGTACAATGTTGCAATATCCGATGGATAATCCAGAGGTAAGCTCTTTACGCCACCCAGATGAGTTGTTAAGGGTTGCACAAGGTATTGCCGATATTCTGAAGCCCGCTCGTCGCTCAATTGTTCTGCCGAACGTTGTTCCTATGGGCTGGGGCAATAGCTCCCCGTTTAACCCAAACCCTCAGCAGGACGGTAACAATTAACCCGTTGCACTAATTACTACAAGATTGGGCAAATATATCCTTGACACAGGGGTTTTCGGTGCGTACAATACACACCTAGTGCTTAAGAGGCGTATTTCATATGCCTTTGAAGACGTTCGTTAATAATTGAATAGTGCAAATCAACGTCAGTTCACCTTATTACCTTATGGTAGTAGTGAATTGTTTTAGAAATTTCGAATCGTAAGATTCATGAAAGTAAGTCAGTTTTATAACTGATGCCTAAGACAAATTCTTTTGATAGTTTTTTAAACTATCTTTTTGAAGAGTTTGATCCTGGCTCAGGATGAACGCTGGCGGCGTGCCTAATACATGCAAGTCGAGCGGTAAGGCTCCTGCAGTTTTCTTAAGTGGAGGCAATTTATTGTTTCCGAAGTAATGAGCAATCATTACTCCCAACACTGGCTAGTGAAGGGGTGCTTAAGTAAAGTGCTGGAGTACACGAGCGGCGGACGGCTGAGTAACACGTAGGAACGTACCCCAAACTGAGGGATAAGCACCAGAAATGGTGTCTAATACCGCATGTGCTCTAAGGAGTAAAGCTTCGGCGGTTTGGGAACGGCCTGCGCACGATTAGATTGTTGGTGAGGTAA
>JBATPG010000031.1:0-4854 GCA_049291335.1 Saccharimonadales bacterium (SeqCode)
AACAGCGAATTTGCCAAACAGTTTGAAAAGCAAATTTCTACCAACAAAGTATTTGATGTAGACGAAGAGGTTACAAGCCTAGACGCCGCCAAAGAAAAAATGAACAGAGGTCAAATAGACGCTACCATTATTTTACCGAGCAGTTTTGGCAACGTCGGCACAAAGGGCTACCCAGAGGGCCAGGCAACAGTGCTATATGACCAAAACAACGTGCAGGCCGGGCAGACTCTTGCTTCAATTATGGAGAGTGTTTTTGCAGAAATTAATAATAAACTTGCCCCAAGCGTCACGCCGTTTACCGTTAAGGCCGAGTCCACGGCTACCAAAGGTGTTTCCCAGTTCGACTACACGTTCTCGGGCATACTGGGCTTTACACTGCTTTCGCTGGGAATTTTTGGGCCAACAACGGTGTTCCCTCGCTTAAAACAGCGCGGAGTACTGCGTCGCTACCACATGACAACCATAAAGGTATGGCAGTACTTTGTCGGGAATGTGTTTTCTAACGCATTTGTAGGCATTTTGGCTGTCGCAGTCATGTTTGTAGCAGCGTTGACTATATTTGACCTAAACATGCGGGGAAGCTACCTAAACTTGCTCGTAGTGGTCTTGCTAGGGGTAACTATGCTGTTTGGCATTGGGCTGGCACTTGGTGGCTGGGCTAAAAACGAAAACCAGGCAGCCCCGCTGGCTCAACTGGTTACGCTACCTATGATGTTCTTGTCTGGCGTGTTTTTCCCCACCTTTCTGATGCCCGAAATGCTACAAAAAGTTACACAGTTTATACCCCTTACACCCATTATTGACTCTATGCGGCTCATAATTACCGAAAACGCTTCTTTGGTAGACCTTGGGCCACAAATGCTGATTATGGGTGCCTGGACAGTCATTATTTACTTCATCGCGTTCAAAGTCTTCCGCTGGGAATAAGTTCCACATCTGTAAAAGTATAGTATAGTGTAACCTAATTATGAGTTACGCAAGTCCAGAGACGTTCCCTCGTGTGTTACTTCAGCACGAAACAATAGACAGCACCGTTGCAATCGTGGGCTTAATCCATGTTGTGCCACAAAGTCGTGTTGGTATGTACCACGAAGTTGCCAAATATGCCCAGACCAGACTAACACTTCCCCATAGCACGGTTCATTATGAAATGGCTGAACTCCCTGATGTTGCTGAAGAGCAAGAATTTGCGCAACGTAACCCTGCGGCATATCATTCTGCGATAGTGAACGATGACCTAATGGGCAAAGTAATTACGCTACTGTGCTTGGTCGAACAAGAGAGTGCTTTGTACAATCCGCACATTAGTAGCGACTGGGCTAATCACGATGCAACGGCAATTGAGATCGTAGAGCAAGAATCTACTCAAGATGTTATCGAAGAAAATAGTGAGCTCGAGGTGTTTTACAAGCAACTCCTTCAGGCAACGCCAGAAGCGAGAATCAAAAAAGGCGAAGAGATATTTCGAGAACTTTTCGAAGGAGGAGTTAGTGTAGTCGAAATGAGCGAACACGGTTCAGAAAGAGAAGACATTGCCGTAAATGCCGTGCTTCGAGAGTTATTACTTGGTACGCGCCATTTCACGTTGTTGTGGGGTATGGATCATCTACTAAATCTGCAGCATGCATTTGAGCTACAAGGCTACAAAACAGTCAAAGGTTAAACCATAAGCGTACTTGCAAAATAGCCCCAAAAGTGCTATAATCAAATAATGAGTTCATCGTCCCACCCAGAACAAACAGAAGCCTTATTCCAACCAACGCTACCAGAGGCGGTTGTTCGGGCAAACGCTCAGCTTGGCGTACTTGAAATTTTTGAAGAGCAGGCCGGCAAGCATGTGCAACCCGGTCCATTAACGAGGTGGGCAGAAGACCACTATGGCGATAGCGCGCCGTTTGTAGAGGCGGCGGTAAAGAAGGCTGCAGAACAAAGAAGGGAAACAGCACTGAAGTTGTTTGGCATTGTGTATGCACTAGACAACAAAAAAAATCCCGATGAAGCTGTCGAAGACCTAGAGCAAAGGTTTTTAGAAATCGAGAGTGCCTATGGCCAACGGGCTCCCAAATCAGAACAGTTACGCAGAGAACATATTGCACGCCTTAGAAAAGAGCTCGGCACCCAAATAGTAGGCTTGGTAGACTGGGCTACAGCGCAAAGATATCTTGCGAGCGAAAGCAAAGAATCTGGAAATGCCCAACCTGTAAGATCTAGCCAAAACCGACCAGAAGGTCATAGTGAGTATAAAACAGTAAAGCTAGACTTGAACCTCAAGCAGCTGCTAGCAAAAGGTAGAGCGCAGTTTGCACATACGAGGCAAGAAACTTTTTCTGCCGAGGTACTAGGCGCTACAGAGCCAAATCAACTACTCGATTTTTTGGTGGGAGGTGACGTTCCCCGAGTGTCTGCGGGTTTGGCAAAATCACACGCATATTTCAATGAGCTGGGCCAAACGGTTAGGGTGGCAACCACTGACGAAGAAGCAAAGATTCTCGTGTACTCAGCTGCACATCTTGGTGCAAATTCAGCAAGTAAGTCACGTTTAAAACGCAAAACGACAGGCGAGCCAACCGTTGCCGATCAGGCGGCAGCAGTTCGTGCGGCCATACATACGCTTGACCCAAAATTGCAACAGATGAAATTATACAAATTTGCCACACTAGAACGTAGGCAAACCATGTTAGAAAAATTGATTGCCGAAACACAATTTCCCGGCCTAGAGCGACTTGGCAATCAGGTAGCCGTACGCATTGACTTCGCAGAGGTTCAGACCATGATAGATGGTATGGTAGGTGTAGTTGCTGCGCAAAGGCAGTGGTCACCATCGGCTCAGCGAGCGGTCAGACGTGCCATAGACCAACGAATGTATGGATCGGACTTACAAGAGTCTAAGCCCTACGCAACGCAGATATTAACTCTACTACGCGACTATAATTTACATATGCAAATGCTTTTTCAGGCAAAAATTCATGAAACGGAACGACAAATAGCGCAACATGACGAAAAACACGCAGAACTACTTCCACACACTACCTAAGCCATTTTTTGTGTTGGCGCCGATGGACGATGTCACAGACACCGTGTTTCGTCAGGTCATGAACGACTGTGGCGCACCAGACTTGGCGGTAACGGAGTTCGTAAATGTCGACGGGCTTATGAGCGTAGGTCGGCCAAAGTTACTTAAAAAGCTTCGTTTCGCTAAAACAGAGCAGGGACTCATTGCACAGCTATGGGGCTTAAAACCCGAAAACTTCAAGGCCGTTGCCGAGCAAATTGCTGACGGTACTATAGCCCGCGAGCTGGGTTTGCCAGACGGCTGCAATTTTGTGGGCGTCGACCTTAACATGGGTTGCCCCGCTAAAAGCGAAGTCACCAACGGTACCTGTGCGGCACTGATTCGCCGTGAAAGCTGGCCGCTAGCTAAAGAAATTATAGAAGCCACCAAAGAAGGCCTTGCTGGCCGACTGCCACTAAGCGTTAAAACTCGTGTAGGCTTTGGTGAAGTAGACATGGAATGGTTCGACTTTTTGCTGGGACTGGACCTAGACATGCTAACGGTGCATGGCCGTACCAAACGGCAAATGAGCAAGGTCCCTGCCGACTGGGGCCTCATAGGTGAAGTAGTAAAAAAGCGCGACGCGCTAGGCAAAGCAACTAAAATTGTTGGCAACGGCGATGTTGTAGACCGCGCCCATGGCTTAGAACTAGCTGAGCGGTACAACTTAGACGGTATTATGATTGGCCGTGGTGTGTTTGCGAACCCGTTTTGCTTTTTACAGGACGGACCTATAGTTTGGCAGGCAATAGACCCCACCGCCCGTATTGATCTGTACGAAAAGCACGTTAGGTTGTTTGCAGAAACATGGCAGCAGGGCGAACGGCCCATACAAACACTTAACAAATTTTGCAAAGTGTACATTCAGTCGTTTGACGGGGCTAAAGAGCTGCGCGAACACCTTATGAACGCGCACTCTGCCAAAGAACTTTTAGAAATATTAGAAGCAGCTAAATGCTAAACAGCGTAGCGTAACAGTTATAATTATTACAGCAATAACAGCGCCTGTCGTCTAGACTTGCAAGCAACAACCATAAACAAGGACACTAACTAATGGCGTACGAAGACAATAAAGCAGTAGAAGCAACAGAAGTTCAGACAACGACCACACAACAAGTAGCGCCAGTACGGCCAACAAATGATCCAGTTGCAGCAGCCGAGAAAGAGCACCGTATGACTGTTATTGAGCGGGTAGTATGGCTGGTGTTCGGCATTATTATGGGCTTGCTAGCGCTTAGGTTCTTGCTACGGCTACTTGGCGCCAACCCAAGCAATGCTTTTGCCGACTTTATTTACACACTTAGCGAACCATTTGCTGCGCCGTTTTACGACCTGTTTAACTACGACGCCAACCTAGCCCAAGGCCGCTTTGAGTTTGAAACACTCATTGCCATATTGGTGTACGCACTTATTGCGTGGTTAATCGTCAAAATTATTACCATAGGCAAACGGTAAGGTGGCACAAGCTTTTTCAGCTTGTGAGTAGTCGCCTACTATGGGTATAATGCTACCAACAGATGATTGAAGTAAAAAATATATCCAAAAAATATCGTAAAAAGGTTGCCGTAAACGACCTGAGTTTTACGGTCAAAACAGGCAGAGTTACCGGGTTTTTGGGGCCAAATGGCGCTGGTAAATCTACCGCCATGCGACTAATGTTAGGTCTCGACAACGGCAAAGGCGAAACGCTGTTTGACGGTAAACCGTTGCACCAACATAAACACCCGAGTGCCGTCGTGGGCCTGCTATTAGAAGCTAAGGCTTTCCATCCTACGAGGTCTGCTCGTGATCACTTACACGTA
>JBATPG010000032.1:0-3059 GCA_049291335.1 Saccharimonadales bacterium (SeqCode)
GTACTGCTTATAACGGTATACTTCTTTACTTTGCAGTTTCTTCCAGGCCGCAGGCTTGTTGCTAGCATGCTCGCTATATCTGTCTTATTCTCTGGTTTCCTTCAGTGGTGGTATTTCAATTCAACGCTTGCATGTTTATCGTATCCGTTACTAATAGCTCTATCGTATATATATTTACTTAAAGCTAAGAAGGCAGTTCATAAGGTGCTATTATCTTTTGCAATTGCATACACCGCTATAGCTTTTGGCTTATTAATCTATCCACCTTTCCAAATTCCCGTCGCCTTAGTGTTGCTATTCTTTATTCTTGGCTATACTTTTTCATACTACGACAAGAAACATCTACTAGAGAAGCTAGCTAAGCTTTGGCCATATTTGTTAGGTATTCTCGTATTGGTGTTCTTTGTAATGGGTGCTTTTGTTTATCAAAATCGTTCAGTTGTAGCTACAGTACAAAATACTGCGTATCCGGGTAAGCGAATTGTTGAAAGTGGCGGCTATAGCCCAAGTCACTTAGCCTCTGGGCAGCTTGCCTATCAATTTAAAAATAATGCCCGTGCCAAGCACTACATAAACCCTAAAGCAAACGCCACAAACCAAAGCGAGTCTTCAACGTTTTTCTTCTTGTCGCTCTACTTAGCCGCACCTCTTCTATACCTTATGTACCGCAACCGCAAAGATAGAACTCTTCCAGTGGGAGGTCTAATAATTTCTATGCTGGCCTGTGGCGCGCTGTTCATGGCCTGGCTCTTTGTGCCCCATGTGAACATACTTGGCTCGCTCACTTTCTTAAATCTTGTTCCTCAAAACCGTTTAATAATCGGCCTTGGGTTATTGGATTTGATTCTTATTGTGCTATTTATGAAGATGTATTCGCAAAGTAAATTTACTTTCTCAAAAAAAGTCTCACTTTTGTATGCTCTACTTGTACTCTTATTTTCACTTGCCATTAACCTATTCTTGTATAACAGGATGCCTGGATTCGTCAGAATCGAAGGCGCGATATTACTATCCTTGCCTATACCTTTAATCACGTTATTTGTGCTGCTTAAAAAATATGAACTGGGTTTAATTGTTCTTGCTCTTTTTTCTATTTTCAGTTCAGGTTTAGTAAACCCTGTATATAAAGGTACTGATACGATTCGCTCAAGCAACTTAGTGAAAACAATCGAGGAATACCCAAATAATGGCAGATGGATTGTTGAAGATGTATCAGTTGAAAATTTTGTTGTTATGGCCAACAAAAAATCATTGAGCGGCGTCTTTACCTACCCGCAGCTTGAGTTATGGAACAAGATTGATAATGGAAAATCAGAAGACAAGTATAATCGATATGCTCATGTGAGCTATAACGTAGATCGAACGATTGATAAGGTTGTTTCTACAGGGTTCGTAGATACAGGACCTGACCAGTTGGTAATTAAAACTGAGCTATGCAGTACCTTTATACGCAACTCGGGCGTGAGATATGCCGTATCAACCGGTAAGATGCTTCCGACAGACCAGAAATGCATTAAAAATATTGAGCCAGTTAAAACACCTAACTTGACATATTACATCTACAGCTTACGGTTCTAAACGACTGAAGTCGCTGTACGAATGCACCTAGTGGTGCTATAATACTTATGTATATTATCTCGCAAGGAAAAATAAACAAATTATGGTACAAGTCTCTGGCAAATCATCTTCAAAAAACATCTGGCTGTTACTTTTAGCGACTGTTCTTTTAGTATTGTTAGTCGTAGCAGTTCTCGAAAAAACCAATACAATAAACTTGTTTGGCTCTTCCGCAAGTGACACGAGCGCCAATGGCCCAACAGCAGAGCAAAAAGCTGAGGAAGAAAAGACCAATGCAGATGCTAAACAAGAGTACCTCGACGACACCTACAAAGATAAAGACGACCAGCCGGCCCCAATTCCAGCAGACGACCCTAGCCTTACAGTAACCGCAAAGCAAGAAGGCTCAAGCGTAACTGTGCTGACAAAAATACAATCGGTTGCTGAAGGCAATTGTACACTTACCGCAACTAATGGCTCTAAAACAACTTCGCAAGAGGCTGCTGTCATATATCAACCTGAGTTCTCTAGTTGTGCTGGTTTTGGCGTACCAATTAGCAGCCTTGGTAGTGGCACCTGGAGCATAAAGCTTACTGTGACACCCACTGGTGGCGCTGCAATCTCTAAATCAACCACCCTAGAGGTTAAGGAATGAAGAAGTTGCTTGCATTATTTATACTACCTCTCTTAATTGCCGGAAGCCTTAGCCCTGTTTTCGCACCATCTGCCTCTGCGGTAACTGCAGCAGACTGGAAGGCGGGTCGAATTATAGACGACGGTAAGTTTACTGGCCTAGATATGTCTGTTGCCGACATACAAAACTTTTTGAACGCCAAGGTGCCTGTTTGTGACACCTGGGGTACGCAACCCGCTAGCGAGTACGGCCGTAGCGACCTGACACACGCTCAGTACGCTGCAAGTCGTGGTTGGCCCGCACCGCCCTACGTTTGCCTAAAAAACTACCACGAGGTGCCGAAGACCGCACCTGGCCCTGGCGTACCAGCAAACAGTTATGGTAATGGCGGAAACCCGCCTGCGGGCTCTGTGAGCGCCGCTCAAATGATATATAATGCTGCGCAAACTCATCGTATTAGCCCCAAAGTACTGCTTGTTAAATTGGCAACTGAGTCTGCGGGGCCTCTAACTACCGACAAATGGCCATTGCAATCGCAATATACTTACGCCATGGGCGCCCACTGCCCAGACAGTGGCCCTGGTGGCTCTGCAAACTGCGATGAGAACTATGCGGGCTTTTCTATTCAGATTAGCGAAGCTGCAGAGCTACTACGCTGGTACCTAGACGGCATGACCCAGTCTTGGTGGCAGTACAAAAAACCGTTCCAGTCTAATTATGTGATGTGGAATGTAGCACCTCGAGGATGTGGAGGAACAAATGTATACCTAGAAACTATGGGTACCGCAGCGCTCTATACATACACACCGTATCAACCCAACCAAGCTGCACTGAACAATATGTATGGCACGGGCGACAACTGTAGCGC
>JBATPG010000033.1:0-1717 GCA_049291335.1 Saccharimonadales bacterium (SeqCode)
GTATTATTACCCTGGTAACATATGAAAAGACCCGCATGCTACCAAAAGTCGCTGCATTTTCTCTATAACTTTTATGTAAGGTCACCTACTATCTCATTTGGAGCAGCGTACGCTCTTTGAAGGGGAAAACCGTCAAGATTTTCGTAGTATTTTGGCACAGCCATCCAGCCAAACCGTAATAGTGTGCGTTCTCTTCCTTCTAGCTGTGCAACCGGCGAAATTGCTGGGGGCATTTCAGCAGAACGGTAATGAAATTTCATACTATGGTTATACCGTAAGCTAACTAATTAAAAAAGGCCTCACGAGAGGGGGTGGGCACCGCTCGAGAGGCCATTTTTGGAGACAAATCAACGACTTGTCTCCCTCCACCCTTCAACCCACCCTAGGGAAGTGAAACATCGCGTACAAGCAAAAAGTGTACGGTGTCTCTGACCGTGAGGCCAGAATCATTTAGACTCACTATAGCTCCACTGGGTCCGTAGTAGCACTGGCCACTACAGGCCCCCACCAATAAAGATGAGGCATTGTTAAAGGGGTTAGTTTGTTTTAGAACGCGCAACTGTCAACTCGAGAGACGACAGGAAGCTCTATAAGAAAAGTGGAGGGTAACAACTGTTCAAATAATACTGAGCTCGCACTGAGCGTTCTAAAACAATCTAACAATAATGTTAGAATGGGGGATATAAGGTGCAAGAGTGATTTAAACAATCACTTACAAGTTGAGATTTTAGCAAATAAGTGTCATTATGTCAATACCTTTGCATAATTTTGTATGAATGTAAAAAAACTTACAATTACTGATTCTGACTATCCGCAGAAGCTAGTTCGTTTATCTTCGCCTCCAAAAGAGCTGTTTTATTTGGGTGCAAACCCACAAGCCTGGGCAAATGAAACCTGCGTTGCGGTTGTGGGTACGCGTGCCATCACGCCCTATGGCAGGCAAGTGACCGAGCAGCTCGTTACCGAGCTTTGCAACCGTGGTGTGCATATTGTAAGCGGGCTGGCGTTTGGTGTCGACGCCGTCGCGCATACAGCGGCGGTTAAGGCTGGCGGTCAACATGTTGCTGTACTGGCTCATGGACTAAACCAAATACACCCTACGAGTAACACCGAGCTGGCTAAAGACATTTTACGAGGCGGTGGCACGCTTTTGTCTGAGTATGAAATAGGCACGCCAAGCCTAAAGCAAAACTTTATTGCCCGAAATCGCATAGTATCTGGCCTGGCAACAGCGCTACTAATAACCGAGGCCAGTGAAAAGAGTGGGACCCTGCACACGGCCCGTTTTGCCCTAGAACAGGGCATAGATGTGTTTGTGGTACCGGGTAACATTACCAGCCCGCAGTCTGCCGGCACAAACAACCTTATTAAGGCCGGCGCCCACCCGATTACCTCTATAGACGACATTACGAACATTTTAAAGCTGAAAAGCCCTTCTGTAGCCACCTATAGACACAAAGGCGACAGCGATGACGAAAAAGCACTCCTTACACTTTTGTACGACGGCACAACAGATGGGCACGAGCTACTAGTTAGCAGCAGTTTGAGTGTCGAGATGTTTACCCAGGCTCTGACCATGCTCGAGCTTAGTGGCAAAATATACCCGCTGGGCAACAACCACTGGGCCCCAAAATAAAGTCTATTTGACATGGGCCCGTTGCAACAAGTAAGATGGGCGCTGGCTAGCTATATTATGTAAAGTGTATATACTAGTATC
>JBATPG010000034.1:0-14084 GCA_049291335.1 Saccharimonadales bacterium (SeqCode)
ACCCAAATATTCGTGGTCGCGTTATAGAACCACCATCTCACGGGGGCACTTTAACCGCTAATACAGAAGAAGAACCGCTCGACAAGGGCACAGAAGAACTAACGCTTCCTGGACAAAACAATACGCCAATGATGTCGCACGACAACCAAGTCGCTCCTCTTGAGCAAGACGCCCCCGACCAGCCAGTCATGACACAGGTACCAACCGCAACTATACCAACACAAGAGCAACCTCTGGTATTTGAAGCGTCACAGCCGCCACAACCAGCATTGCCGGCTGAACCAGATCTTTTTTTGGCTAATCCGACACTAGCTCCTGTAGGGCCAACAAGCCCTACTACAGTAAACACAGTTGCCACAGAACCACCTCTACCGGCTTTTGTTCCAGAGTCAGCCATGGACGAAAATCCCGACACGCAAGTAGCTATGCCACAGTCAAATAGTGCCCCCGTGGCACCAGTGGTGGAGCCCGAACCTATGGTAAAGACATTGGAAGACCTCGAGCGTGAGCTAGGTGTTACACATGAAGAGGGCGCGAGCAAAGGACCATATTCGCCATTACCTTCAGAACCAGCCCAAGATCTAGCCCCACAACAAACGCCACAACAGATTCAGGAGAGTGACGCAGAAGCGGCACGTAAGGCAGTAGAAGCGGCACTTATGGGCACACAAGCTGTTAGCCCGGACCCAATTGTGGCCCTAAACGCCCAGCCCCTTGGCGGCGATTTGCACACAGACGAAGTACCATCAGTTGACCCAGTGGCGGTAGATCTACCCGCAGAGGCACCAGTATTAGTACCAGATCCTACTTACGAAAGGCCCGAATCACCAAGCTCATTCCCAGGGGTCGTACCAGAATCTCACCAAGAAGACGAAGGTGAGGCCGCGCCTCCAGTTCCGCCACCATTCGTGCCACCCACCGCGTAGGCCTACAACAGGGTGTGTTAGGCTGTATAGGATATGCAAGGCATTTTATTAGTTGATAAGCCAAAAACATGGACGTCGTTTGACGTGGTTAATTATGTGCGCAAAATTGTCGCTACAGAAGAAGGCAAAAAGCCCAAAAACTGCAAAGTAGGGCACACTGGCACGCTTGACCCGTTAGCTACAGGACTTCTTGTCCTACTTGTTGGCAAAGAATACACCCGTCGTGCTACAGAACTGACAAAAGTAGACAAAACGTACGAAGTTACAATGACACTTGGCCAAACAAGCACTACTGGCGACGACGAAGGCAAAAAGACAGCCGTATCTGACACTGTTCCCACCAAAGAAGCCGTTTTAGGGGCTTTAGCGCATTTTACAGGCGATATTATGCAAGTTCCACCAGCGTTTAGTGCTATGAAAATAAATGGCAAGCGAGCCTATGAGTTAGCTCGAGAAGGCAAGCCGGTAGAGCTCGAAGCGCGCCCGGCGACTATATATTCGGCCGATTTAACTTCATACGACTACCCCATAGTGACATTTACGTCGCGCGTTAGCAGCGGTACGTACATTCGTTCGCTTGTCGAAGACATTGGCGAACACCTTTCAACTGGGGCCTACATGTCAGATTTGCGCAGAACGACCGTAGGAAAGTTCACAATCGATTCGGCACTAGAGGTTGAAAGTCTTAACGCAGAAGTTCTGCAAGAAAACTTGATGGAAATAGCATGATAGCAAAAGTAGAAGTCACCGAAAAATCGTTCGGCAACAAAATGTTGTACGAAGACCTCAGCATTAGCATTCAGCCAAACGAGCGGCTGGGTATAATTGGCCGCAACGGCACAGGCAAGTCAACACTGTTTAACATCATAACCGGGCTCGACAAAGACTACGCCGGTAAAGTCACCATTGGCAGGGGCGTAGTCGTCATTGCTTCTCGGCAAGAAAGCCTAGGCTACGAGCACATGCCTGTTTTAGAGTACATTTTGGCAGATCTGCCCGAGTACGCCCACCTAAAACACATTATGGACACTTATCCAGCAGAAATGAGCCATAGCCAGCGTAAAATGCAAGACTACAGCGACGCGCTCGAGCGTTTTGCGGTACTCGACTACTACACTGCAGAAGAAGAAATTCGTCGCATGCTACACGCCTACCAGCTCACAGATGAACAGATTGACCGCGAACTTTCAAAGCTTTCTGGCGGGCAAAAGCGATTCGTAGAACTAGTAAAAGTACAGCGTTCGCAGGCAGACGTTAGCCTGATAGACGAACCAACCAACCACATGGACTACGTCGCTAAGGAGGCGTTTTTAGAGTGGCTCAAGCAAGCACGCGGGGCAGTGGTGGTTATTACACACGACCGCGACGTGCTAGAACAAGTCGACCGCATTATTGAAATTCGCGACGGCAAGGGCTACAGCTTTAAGGGTGGTTACAGCGACTATCTTCGTTCTAACACCTCTCATATTGCCAGCCAGGTGAACGAATTTGCTGTCGAACAGCGACGCATAGCCAACTTACGAGACGATATTATTCGCTACAGACGTCTAAAAGAACGCGCTCACGACCCAGGCACTATTTCGCGCTTTAAATCGCTTGAAGTTCGGTCGCAAAAAGAGCTCGAAGAGCTTTCTGCCAAAGAAAAGCCGTCGTTCTGGATTGACCGCGAGTCGGTGCAAACGCTTAACACCAAAGTGACCAACGCCTACGATACCCATAAAGCCCAAAACATAAAAGTACGTGCCAACGCCGGCAATGCTGCAGCAAACGGGCGACTTTTGGTAGAGGCAACAAACCTTAGTCTTGGTTATGGCGACAAAACATTGTTTAGTGAGGTATCGTTTCAGCTTCGCGAAGGCGAACGCATACGGTTGTCTGGCAGAAACGGTGCAGGTAAGTCGACGTTGGTGCGAACCTTGCTTGCGAAAGCAGAAGAAAAGCCGCCAACTGCGACAATTTTTCAGGGCACAATTGCCGTTGAAAGTGAGATTCGCGTAGGGGTGTATGAACAAGAAATTTCTCCAGAGTATGTCAACATGACACTGGGCAAAGCAATTGAACACATTTACCTCGCAAAAGACTTAATGATTCCCGACCACAAAATAAAACAGCTGCTGGGCGACTACCTTTTTAACGCCGCCACCGATGACAAAGTGCCTGTTAGCCAGCTAAGTGGTGGCCAAAAAGCTCGGCTGCAACTCATAGCCATGTTGGCCGGTGAACCCAAGGTTTTGGTGCTCGACGAACCCACAAACCACCTAGACCTGCCAAGCATCGAAGAGTTAGAAGACGCATTGGCCAAGTACCATGGCGCTATTTTGTTCATATCGCACGACTCGTATTTTGCCCGCCATTTGGGAGGCACCGAAATACATATTGGCGCCGAATAAAACACATTGAGATTGTTCAATTTGAGGGGATATTGTTTCAGTATCCTATACTGGAACTGTGAATACTTGACAAAATTAGCAAACCAGTGTATTATATAAACTAAATCTATGACAAACCCCCAACACCCTACCAACAACGAAGCACAAACGGCTCTAAAATTTATTGAGCCGATGGATAGTAGTTATAATGTCATACCTCAAGCAGAGCTCACACAAGCTCGTGATGAGTTTGTTGCACTTGTTCGAGATATGCACATTAGATTTCCCGAGTCACTTGATGTATACAATGAAGATCCTAGGGAGACGCATGCAAGCTTGGGCGGATTGGGAATATCATACCAAGATGGAACGAAACTTGTTTTTTCTGTTGAATCATCGACGTACCGTGATTCTTTGTCGCGCGATGAAGAAATGATATGGATGGTGGGAGTATATGAAGTAGATGATGAAGGTAAGTCATTAAATGCTCATGTTTATGAGAATGATTTAGAGACAGGGGTAGTACATCGACGCGATAATGTTCATAAAGCATACGAACATTACAACGCCGTAGCCGAGAGCTTTTTATCCGCAGACAACCGTGATAAAAACATGGGCAATCCAATCGATATTTTTGATTTAGCTGATGTCTTGGGTAATGATCGAGATAATTATGATTTTGCCGTAGAAATGGGTCTTAACAATCAGCCAGTATCTCTGGATGAAATAAGAAAACTTCGCCAGCTCTTGGAGCAGGCTCATTTAGCTCAAGCTGCGTGATATAGGGTGCGACTGTGTTTTGCCCGCCTTTTGGGATGCACCGAAATACACATTGGCGCTGGCAATACGTAGGCAACGCACCCGGGTATGTAGGTCCGGGCAGTAATAAAAGCAAGCGAACTATTGCTATAGGGGTCGTACTCTGGTATACTGAGCCGTAACGCCATCAGTAATCTCTAATGTTAAGTTTTGGAAGGAAAAGTAGATAGCGCATGATTTCAGCCGAGAAGAAGACGAACATCGTCAAAGAACTACAAAAAGATAAGACCGACACGGGTAGTGCAGCGGTACAAGTAGGTATTTTTACCGAGCGTATCAAAGAACTTACCGGTCACCTACAGGTTAACAAGAAAGACTTTGCCGCACGACGTGGCTTGCTACAGCTTGTTGGCAAGCGAAAGCGACTGTTACAGTACATCGCCGAAAAAGACGGTCAGGCATACCTAGAACTTATTAAAAAACTCGGCATCCGACGCTAATAGAATTGGGCATTGGAAAGTGGAATGTAGAGCAAACGCACTGCATTCCATCATCTAGAATCAAATTCTAGCTACATTAATTTACGAGGGTAGGGTGATGGAGCACAGGTTTCCATGCAGTACATGGACGTCTGAACCTTGTCACCCCACATCTAAAAGGAGGCTTATATGAGCCAAACAACAAAGACAATAAACCCATATGGCAAAGAGCTTATGGTTGTCGAAACAGAGTTTTGTGGACGCACATTATCACTCGAAGTAAACCGCGTTGGTTTTCGTACCAGCGCTAGCGTTATTGTTCGCTACGGCGACACCGTTGTGCTCGGAACAGCTATGCTGGGCAAAGCAATTCAGGGCATGGATTATTTTCCACTTAGCATTGACTACGAAGAGAAGTTTTATGCAGCCGGCAAAATAAGTGGTAGCCGTTTTATTAAGCGAGAAGGTCGCCCAAGCGACGACGCAATTCTTATTGGCCGACTTATTGACCGACCTATACGACCACTATGGCCAAAAGGCTACCGCAACGAAGTACAAGGCGTCGCTAGCGTGCTTAGCATGGACCCTGCGTTTCGACCCGACATGGTGGCTATGATTGCCGTAAGCACCGCACTTATGCTTACCGGCGGGCCATTTGACGGCCCAGTAGCTGGTGTACGCGTTGGTATGACCGACAGCGGTGAGTTTAAAGCATTTATGAGCGGCGAAGAACTCGACGCCAGCAAGCTTGACCTAGTTGTAGCCTGCCGTGAAACGGGCGTTATGATGGTTGAAGCCGGCGCAAACGAAGCCACCGAAGAAGACGTTATTAAAGCACTCGAGTTTGCCCAAGAGATTCTTAAGCCAGCTTTGGCTTTGCAAAAAGAACTCGTTGAAAAAGTTGGCGTTACAGCGCAAGAGTACACGCTAGTACTACCAAACGAAGACATTCAGGCAGAAATAGACGCTTGGGTAGACGGCAAGGTTGGTGAAGCCATCCGCGCACCATACCCAGAGCGCAACGAACTAGTTGCAACGCTTCGTGACAAAATGAACACTGAAATGCAAGACAAGCATGGCGAAGAAGCCTATGCCAGCCTAAAGGGCGAGTACGAAGAAGCCTTTCAGATGGCTATTCACAAAGATGTCCGCAAGGGCATTGTCGAGCACAATGTTCGCCCAGACGGCCGTAAAACTACCGAAATTCGAACTCTCAGCTCTGAAGTTGGCCTTTTGCCACGCGCACACGGCTCAAGTCTCTTTACTCGTGGTATGACGCAAGCTTTGAACATTGTTACCTTAGCGCCACTAAGCTATGTGCAGCTTGTCGACACTATGGAAAAGAACCAAGAGCGTCGCTTCATGCATCACTACAACGCCCCTGGCTACACCGTTGGTGAAGTACGCCGTCTTGGTAGCCCCGGCCGCCGCGAAATCGGCCACGGGTTCTTAGCAGAACGTGCACTTACCGCTGTACTGCCAAGTGAAGCAGAGTTCCCGTACACCATTCGTACGGTTACAGAAATAATGAGTCAGAACGGTTCAACCAGCATGGCCGCAACTTGCAGTAGCAGTTTGGCGCTTATGGACGCCGGTGTGCCACTAAAAGCTCCAGTTTCGGGCATTGCTATGGGTCTAATGGTAGACGGAGACAACTTCTACGTGCTGAGCGACATCGCTGACGCAGAAGACTTTGCCGGTGACATGGACTTTAAAGTTACAGGCACCAGCAAAGGCATAACAGCTCTGCAAATGGACATGAAAGTTCATGGTTTGCCTGTTTCAACATTAGCCAAGGCGCTCGAACAGGGCAAAGAAGGCCGTGCACACATATTGGCGCACATGCTGGAGACCATGCCAGAGCCCCGCGGCGAAATGAGCCCATATGCTCCTCGCGTTGAAAGCATCACCATTAACCCAGACAAGATTCGCGAGATTATTGGTAAGGGCGGCGAAACCATTCAGAAGATTACTGCCGAAACTGGCACCGAAATCGACATTAAAGACGACGGTACGGTTATGATTGCCAGCCCAGACAAAGAAAAAATTGACGCAGCGAAAGACTGGATTCTTTCAATCGTGCAAGACCCAGAAGTCGGCATGATTTACAAAGACCGCCCAGTTGTTTCGGTTCTAGACTTTGGTGCATTTGTGCAAATTATGCCTGGTAAAGATGGCTTAGTGCACGTCAGCGAAATGAGTGAAGAGCGCGTAAACAGCCCAAGCGATGTCGTTAAAGAAGGCGACCTCGTCACCGTAAAGCTTGTCGCCATTGACGACCGTGGCCGCCTGCAGCTGAGCATGAAAGCCGCTCAAAGAGAATTAACTAAGGAATAAACTAGAACATACGATGACAAGCAATGCATCACAGCAATTGCAATCCCTGAAAGAGGAAATAGAAGCATCTGACGTAACTCCAGAGCTCAAAAGCCAAGCTACCCAGCTGGTTTTTGGCTCTGGCAACCCTAATGCAGAAGTTGTGTTTATAGGCGAGGCGCCTGGTAAAAAAGAAGACGAAACAGGCGAACCATTTGTAGGCGCAGCGGGGAAGTTTTTAAACGAAATGCTGGGCACAATAGGCATGAACCGCGAGGACGTTTACATAACAAACATCGTAAAGTATCGCCCACCAAACAACAGAGACCCATTACCAGAAGAAAAAAAAGCGTTCCTGCCATATTTGCAGGCCCAGCTAGAAATACTACAGCCAAAAGTCGTCGTGACTCTTGGCCGCCATAGTGGCACGTGTTTCTTGCCGGACTTACAAATTAGTAAGGACCATGGTCAGCCAAAGCGCATAAAGTTAGCGTTTAAGACCACTTCAACAGCGTTCCCAGTAGTTGTACTGCCACTCTATCACCCGGCAGCCGCACTCTATAACGGCGGACTGCGCACAACGCTACTAGAAGATTTTGGCACCATTCCATTAGTCGTAAATACATTAGAAAAATCATAAGAAAAGGAATACTAAATGAACGCAAACCCACTCCCACAGAAAGATAAAGGCCCACGTAGGCCTCAGGGAAGAACAAACAACCAAGGCAACTCTAACAGCAGGGGCCGAGGTGGTCAAAATCAAAACCAACAGCAGCAAAGTGGCGACCGTAAGCCGGTTAGCCGTGGCGCTGCGGTACGCGCCCAAAAGCGTACCCAAATGGACGCACAGCGCGTCGCTAACCAGTACATGCCAGCTCAGGTTGACGAGCGCGGACGAGCTAACTTTATCGACGATTCACCACGCCTAAAAATTATTGGTCTTGGTGGTATGGACGGCGGTGGCTCTAAGAACATGATTCTTGTTGAGTACATGAACGACGCTGTTGTCATTGACTGCGGTAACGATCTTAGTGTTGACCTGCCGGGCATTAACTACGGCATAGCCGACACTGCATACCTAGAAACTATTCGTCACAAACTTCGTGCCTACGTTATTACCCACGGGCACCTCGACCACATTGGTGGCTTGCCACACATTGTGCCACTTTTTCCGGCACCAATTTATGGTAGTAAGTTTACAATTGGCCGTGTTGAAGAAATTTTTGAAAACTTTGGACTTCCTATGCCCGACGGCTTCGAACTTCGCACTGTTATGATGAACGAAGACACCCATGAACGCCTAAAGGTAGGTGAGTTCTATGTTGAGCTGGTGCGGGTCACGCACTCTATTCCAGGTAGTACGGTAGTAGTGGTAGACACACCTGTCGGCCGCATTATTAACACCGGTGACTTCCGCTTTGACCCTAACCCACTTGACCACGAACGCACCGACATGGAGCGTTTAAAAGAGCTCGGTAACGAAGGCGTACTGGCACTTCTTAGCGAAAGTACCACTGTAGAGCGACCTGGTCGCACGCCTAGCGAAAGCACTATCGAACAAAGCTACGTTGACATTATGAACCAAGCCCCAGGGCGCATTTTTGTTGGTGTGTTTAGCACAAACATGAACCGAATTCAGATGATTGTGAACGCCGCCGTACACAACAACCGTAAGGTGGCAATCGACGGTCGTAGCATGGTTAGCACGCTCGAAATGGCAGTGCGCCACGGCTTTATGCGCATACCAAAAGGCACATTTGTGCCAATTGCATCTGTTCCAGGCTTAAACGACGACAAACTGGTAGTCATTTGTACTGGTAGCCAGGGTGAACCTAGTAGCGCCATGCAACGGATGTCAAACGGCGAACACCGTCACATAAAGCTAAAAGAACAAGACACCATAATTCTTTCTAGTACCCCAATCCCAGAAAGTGGTAACGACGCACTTATTGGTCAAATGGTCGACGACCTTGTACTTAAGAAGGTACACGTGTTTGAGCACCGTAATCACGAGATTGACCACGTTGGTCCGTTGCACGTTTCTGGCCACGCCAGCCAAGACGAATACGCTGAAATGATAAACATGACAAAGCCAAAGTACTTCATACCTATTTACGGCGCCTACCGCGTTAAACAGCGACACATTGAACTAGCCGTAGAGCAGGGTATACCACGAGCAAATACAGTTAATGTTCTAAACGGTGAGGTAATTGCGCTGACTCAAGAAAAAATGGAAGTCATTGGAGAGGTGCCAAACGGTACTATTTTGGTCGACCAAACTGGTGCGATTGTTAACAACGTTGTGGTTAAAGACCGCGTGCTGTTGGCAGAAGAAGGCCTTGTTGCCGTTGTACTTACTATAGACAAGAAAAGTGGCGCGCTTATGACCAGCCCAGACATAATTAGCCGTGGCTTTATATATATGCGCGAACAAGAAGAAATCATGAACGGCCTACGCACAGAGGTACGACGTGCAGTTCAACAACGCTACAAGCGTATAGAACTCGACCGTTTTAAGGCAGAGCTAAAAGACCACGTTACACACTACTTGTTTGAACAAACTGGTCGGAGCCCAATAGTTATTCCTGTCGTAAACGTTGTTGGTGGCAAGCCAGAAGGCAAGCCCGATGGTGGTGGCAATAGCGGTAAGCCAAAAAACGACAAGCCTGAAGAGCAAGAAAAACAGAAGTCACCCGAAGAAGTTGCCGCAGAACAACAGGCACGATTCCGCGAAATGCGTGAACGCTTGCTAAACCAAGACGCTCGCACCGACTAATAAGTAACATTAACGCAAAGATAAGCTAGTACTGGAGATTTGCATGCAAGATTCATTGAGTACTATTGGTACTGCGCCTTTGCTAACAATTATTGCATTTGTTCTGGTGATCGCCGTTACAAATGTTATTACGTGGTGGAAGTTGTATGCCAAAGCAGGTCAGCCTGGATGGACATATCTTGTGCCGGTGTATAGGTTTGTGATTATGGCTCGAGTCGCTAAAACACCCGAGAAGTATGGCTGGCTAGCGGGCGTATTGTCGGCTATTACGGGCCTAAATAGTGCTATAGCGTTAGTGTTCTTCTTTGGTTACATTTGGGTGTTCGTATACATACTGCGCGATTTTATTAAACAGTATGACGCACCTCTAATCTTCTGGATGTACGCAGTTGCACTGCCAGTAATTGCGGTATTTCAGGTGAATGACGTTAAGTTTCTCGGCACTTTAAGCAAGAAGGCAAGTGAGAAGTCAAAGGCATAAGCGTTATTGACAAAAGTTGTTAAATTTGCTATAATAAAAGTATGTCACTAGAATTTGACCCTGAAGTTCGCAGTCAGCAGTCACCTGAAGTTACAGAGCGCCAGGCGAAAGCACTAAGTTTGCTCAAATATTCACCTCTTGGACTTAGTCAACCATACGGGCATGGGGGCGAAGTCGATGCAGCGCGAAAAGCTGTGTGGGCAATACCACCCGCTGACACCGAACAGGGGAAGAAGACCTAGACCAGAACACATAAAAACGGTATAATCAAAAGCAGTATGGCTAAAAAGAAAAAACAAACCGGAAAAAAAACTCCACCGCCCGAAATATACGAGCCTTCTCCTATGGTTGGCTACGTGTTGGCGGTTATTTTTGTTCTGGTAGCTTTGTTTATTGCTCTCGGCGGTTTTAACACCGGCGGTTCTTTGCCCACAAGCATGTTTGACGGTGTTTCGTGGCTATTTGGCTGGGCAGCCTGGATTGTGCCAATAACTTTGCTGTACTGGGGATACTACAAGTTCACAAATGAAGACCATCGCTTGCCCAAGGGCAGGGTGCTAAGTATGTATCTGTTTATCGCCTTGTCATCGGCATGGTTTTATACGGCGTTTTCAAGCAGCTTGCCTTCGGGCGACGTTAAAGGCGGCGATGGTGGCCAGCTTGGCAACGCGCTGGGCGGATCATTTTTGTCTGCTCTCGACGTTGTACCAGCAAGCCTACTGTTTTTTGCATTTGCGGTTCTAGCGTTTTTCTTTGCTTTTGGTATATCGCCAAAGGTTATTCTAAAACTTGGCAGTATGTTCCGTCGCCCAGAAGTAGACGAAAATGAGTTATCTGAACTCAAGGCTAAAACAGCCGACAGTGCATTTAAGATGAATGAGGGTGTTCCGGTTATACACCACGGCGCAAACTTTGACAAAAATCCTGCACGACTAAGTAGCCTTAAAAATACCGCACAGCAGCTATCTACCAAAGAAGATCACGAGGCACTTACTGCTGCCAGCGATCCGAATTGGCAGTTTCCAAGTGTTACACTGCTTGACCAAAAGCAAGACAAAGCCGATGCCGGCGACGTAAGCGGCAATGCTATGATTATTAAGGAAACATTCGCTAACTTTAGTATAGATGTTGAGATGGAGGGCGCTAACATTGGCCCGCGTGTGACGCAGTACACTCTAAAACCCCCAACAGGGGTAAAGCTAACCAAAATGACGGCACTTGAGAACAACCTAGCACTTGACTTGGCAGCCGAAAGTATTCGCATGGAAGCACCGATCCCAGGCAAACGCGCTGTTGGTATTGAAGTGCCAAACCGGGTCGCAGCCACAGTGCGCCTTAGCTCAGTATTGCTTTCTGACGAATGGAAAAACGCTAAGGGTGCACTAAGTTTTGCAATCGGAAAAGACATAACTGGTAAACCAGTTATTGCTGACCTTGCGCGCATGCCCCACCTTTTAGTAGCCGGTCAAACTGGCTCGGGTAAGTCTGTAATGATTAACAATATTTTAACGAGCTTGTTGTACCGCAACAGCCCGTCAGACCTTAAGCTGATATTAGTCGACCCTAAGCAAGTAGAACTTACGCCATATAATGACATCCCGCATTTATTAACACCGGTTATTCACGAGCCAGAACGAACTATATCTGCGCTCAAGTGGGCGGTAGCAGAAATGGAGCGCCGTCTGCGCACCATGTCAGAAGTAGGCAAGCGCAACATAGAAGAATACAACCTGCTTAAAAAAGACGAAGGCATGCCGTATGTTGTGATTGTTATCGACGAGCTTTCTGACCTTATGATGATGGCTGCGCGGGACGTTGAGGCTTTGGTAGTGCGTATTGCCCAAAAGGCACGTGCTGCGGGTATTCACCTTATTCTTGCTACACAGCGCCCAAGTGTCGATGTTATTACCGGTCTTATTAAGGCAAACGTGCCTGCGCGAATTGCATTTACAACAGCTAGTCAGGTAGACAGCCGAACCATCATAGACCAGATGGGCGCAGAGAAGCTATTGGGTCGTGGCGACATGCTGCTTCTTACTAGTGAGATGCCAAAACCAAAACGTATTCAGGCAGCGTTTGTAAGTGATAACGAAGCCGCCAAGGTCAATGACTTTATACGCGAACAACGACCACCGGACTATAACGATGAAGTTGTGAGTCAACCCGTACAACTAGGCAAGGGCAGCAATGTCTTAGACATGGGTGGCAGCAGTAATGCAGACGATGACATGTTTAAAGACGCTGTGCGTGTAGTAATAGAAAACCGTAAAGCCAGCACCAGTTTGCTGCAAAGACGCCTGCGAATAGGCTACGGACGTGCCGCACGACTTGTTGAAGAAATGGAAGAGCAAGGGATTATTGGCCAGGCAGATGGCAGCCGCCCACGCGAGGTTTTGGTAAGCAGTCTAGACCAAGTATTTGGTGGTAACGGAGCCGGAGCAGCCGAAATCGCAGAAGACTATGGCGCCGATGAATCGGTCAATAAAGACGATTACCTAGCAAGGTAGGCTGCGCTTACTGCGCACAAAAATTGTACAACTATATTGCTTCGTATTTACAAATTCGATACACATAGTAATCTGTTAAATATAACAACAGAATTTGTATCCAACATTTTTACTACACATTTTACTTGCCATTTTGCACGCGCAGTTTTAGTATGGAGTTAAAACAAACAGCCATTAGGGGGATGTATGGCGGAAGTACTTACAACGAAGAGAGACCGTTGCGGAGAAATCCGCCAACACCCCTCGCTAGGCCAACCAAAAGATCAATCGAATGCGCCAGCTCCTGTCAACGACGGGAGCTTTTTGTTTGAGGGCGCTCACTTATGAGGGGGCCTAGCCAAATTGAGCTTGAACCCCAGTACAATACCTCCGCATTTTCAAGCGGAAGTTTTTTGTTTGAAGGCATCGCACGTAGAGACCCAGGTATTGCAGAGCTAGAAGAAACAGCCGTTCGGCTTCAAGGCCCTAAAACAATAATCACGGCCGATTGCTCTAACCCACATGAAATTGATGATGGAATTTTGGTACAGCCTTTACCGAGCGCGCGTGAAGCGTACAAAGTAGATGTTTGTATAGCAGATGTTTCATCGTTGTATAGAAATACAGATGTTTTACAAGGTGCGCTTTCGCAAACACGTTCGGAATATTTTACACTTGGTGGAAGTGAGCAGGGTTACGAGCCAATGATTGATAGGCAGTATGTTTTACAAAAAGAGCTCTCCAAGGCTGCACTTAAAAATGCCGTAATTATGTCATTCATTGTTGGAGACGGTATAGCGCCACAGGACTTTTCTGTGGATTTTGACCAAGTACGAGTACGAGCGAATTATAATTATAGGCAATTCAGTGAGCTCTCATCTCGTGGACTCAAGCTAGAACAGTATGCCCAGGCAGCTCGATTTATTCGAGAAGGAATTCGGTATAACCCTGGAGGGGATAGTACAACCATGACCAACGATATAAGTAATCGAGCACTTGAACGTAAGTATGGCTCGTGGAAGCACGGAGCGAGACTCAACGAAGCTTTCATGGTTGCCTCAAATCATCTGCTTGGAAAAATGATGCAAGACGAGGGCCGGCCGGCTATATATAGAGTCCATGGAAACGCCGGAGACATCCATGGTGAAATTTTTCGACCCGATGTAGCTTGGTATAGTCGGCAACCCGGCTTTCATCAAGGCTTAGACATCGGACCGTACTGTCAGGGAACATCTGGGCTACGTCGTTTACCAGATTTCATTATGCATTATCATCTTTGGCTGAGGGATAACAACATGACACCTACGGAATACGATATGAGAATTATGGATGAGGCAATTAGAAACCTTAATAGTCGCGCGATTTATGATAGTGTTGCTCGTACTCGCGCAAAACGCCCTAAACGTCTCGTGATAGTCAGAAATCAAAAAGAAGCCGTAGCCTAGTTGACTAACAGGGGTGGGTGAGGTATACTTGTGAATACTATTAACTC
>JBATPG010000035.1:0-6342 GCA_049291335.1 Saccharimonadales bacterium (SeqCode)
ATATGGAAGCGCAACACGCTAATACAAGTGCTTATTTTGAACTATCAGGAGTAGAGAGACTTATATTGGGTCGTAGGTTGTCGGGCATAATTTTAACAAAAGGTCCCGAAGCTGCGTTAACTATTCTGCATGAAAGCCGCCAGCCCTGCTATGACGCGAGCCAGGGAGACAGGCTGAATGACATTGTTGGAATTGTCACTGCTATCCCTTATGGGGTTAGAGTCGCGATTGTAGAAAGCGTAATCTAGTATGGAATTCGATAAGGTTACTCGACATTATGTTCCAGAGGACGCGCCAGAGGCTCGCGATGGTGATTGGATTGGAATACATCATCCCGTACACATAGATAATCTAGGTCAAGTAGGCCTGCTCATTGAGCTTAACCGTAGTGCCATAAGGGTAAACGGCGACAACCCTGCCGCCACTGCTGCATCAAGATTAGCCGAAGCAAACCTCGGCCTTATATGTTTTCATAGTGGTCCTATGCCATTGTTGCGTAGGTTTTAAAGAAAACTGCGGGTTTCGGCGGTAACTGGTGAGCCGTAGGCGTATTCGCTAAGTAGTGCTACAACTTCTCGGGTCATTTTGGGGAGTTCAGCTTCTTGCTCGCTACTAAACTTTTGCAAAACAAAATCGGCAGAATCCATCTGTTCTGGTTCTTTGGGGCCTATGCCTACGCGGACACGACCAAACGATTCGTGAATGTGCTGAGCGATGCTTTTGATTCCGTTGTGGCCTGCGCTACTGCCACCGCTACGGACGCGTATTTGGCCAAAATCTACGTCTAGCTCGTCGTGTACTACAACAATGTTTTCGACGCCAACTTTATAAAACTGCGCAATTGCTTGTACTGCTTCCCCACTGTTGTTCATAAAAGTCTGCGGTTTGCACAAAATAACGCGGGTGTCACCGACGGTGCCGACGCTCACAACAGCCTTAAGATCTTTTTTGTGTATCCAGGCTGGTAGGTCGTTTTTTTCACGGAATTCATCAACACACATAAAGCCAACGTTGTGGCGGGTGTTGTCGTACTCTTTGCCGGGGTTACCAAGGCCAACGACTATTAGAGATTTGTGCATGCCGTAACTGCTCATGGTTAGGTTGCTGCCAAAGTCTGGTCGTTTTTGAAACAGAGCCATAGGACTATTTCTTTCCTACCCGAGTTTTGTTTTTTATAATTTTGCGCTGAGTAGTTGAGCGTTCTGGTAGCGTTGGGCTATTACCGTGTTTATGGCGACCGGATTTCTCTATGAACCATAGTTGTACTGCTGTGCCTTCAAAGCCAAATTTTTCGCGGAGCTGTCGTTCCATAAAGCGCTTGTAGCTCCAGTGAAGAAACTTGGTGTGAGAACCAAATACTTTGAAGGCTGGAGTTGGGTTGTCGTCTTCTTGGACCATGTAGTTGAGTTTTGGCGCTCGGTTTTTGAGGCCGGCTGGCGGGTGCTTGTTTATAACAGAGCCAAGCCAGACGTTGAGCTCTCTGGTAGGTATGCGTGTTGCGCGCTTTTCTTCTATGTCGAGCACTAGGTCAAATAGCTTTGTAACGTTTTGCCCTGTTACTGAGCTGGTAAAAATTAACGGTGCCCACGGTATAAATATAAACTCATGTTCTATTTTTGGCGCAAGGGCGTCGCGTGTAAATTCGTCTTTGCCTTCTACGTCATCCCACTTACTAACGACAAGTATAAGACCCTTGCCTGCTTCGGCAATCATGCCGGCAATTTTTTGGTCGAGTCCTGTTGCCAGCTCGTTAACATCTGTTAAAAGCATGCAAACATCGGCCTGTTCAATAGCTGCAAGGCTACGAATAACGCTAAAGTGTTCTATACCAGTACCAATTTTACCGCTTCGGCGAATGCCAGCGGTGTCCATAAGCTCGATTTCTCGGCCGTTGTAGCGTATGCGGGTGCGGTTGACGTCGCGCGTGGTGCCAGCTTTGTCTGCCACAATGGCTTGTTGTTTTTTGGCAAGCGAGTTAAAAAGTGCACTTTTGCCAACGTTTGGTCGGCCTAGTAACGCTACGCGAATGGTGTCGGATGCTTCTTCTAGGGTGGCTTTCGGGATTTGCTCTACAAGTGTGTCTAGTAGCTCGTTAATGCCCCGGTGCTGTGTGGTGCTGGTGGGCAGTATTGGTTTAATGCCGAGTCTATCAAAACCGTCTAGGTCGTCGCCACGGGCGCGGTCTACCTTGTTTATAACTAAAAACACTGGCTTACGAGTCTTAAGGGCAACCTTGGCAACCTTGCGGTCTTCTTCGGTAATAGGAATGTTTGCTTCTACTACAACCCAAATAATATCGGCGCTGTCTGCTGCCTGAGTTATTTGCTCTTGAATGGTAAATTCAAAGTCGTCTGCGGCGTCTTTCATGCCAGCTGTGTCAACCAGCCAAAAATGCTGGCCCTTCCATTCGGCTTTGGCAGTTATGCTGTCACGTGTAGTGCCTGCCTCTCGGGCAACAATGGCTTCGCGGCGGTCGAGTACTGCGTTAAACAGACTGCTTTTGCCAACATTAGCTCGCCCAACAATGGCGACAATAGGTAATTTTTTATTCATTACAGACATTATACCACCTCTGTTAGATATTGACAAACATATAATATGGTGCTATTTTATTTTTCAAAGATACCAATTATGACAGACGTACTACAAGCCCGCTACGAATCAGAATGCTTTATACGGAGCATTCATGAAGAATGGGGTGGGTCGCCGGAAGTGCCCGAGGCTATCCGCAAAGTATTGGGTAACTTTGTAGCTCTAGATATTCACCTAAATGCATATGGCCGTAACGAACATGGCCTGTCGACCCCTCGAAGCGTGGGTTCGGTTCGAGGCATTTGGACAGATGAATCCATTGGACTTGTTGTTGGCGAACCAAACGATACGTATACAGTCACTACTCAGGTACTTGACCAACCTAAACGACAACAAACTCGAATTCTTGAGAGCATAGGTAAGGCCTCGTCTGATGATTGGCAAAGCCAATTCATAGTCCCTAAGAGACATAATCTTGGGCAAGGCGACGCTCCGTATGTCGTACTTAACGAAGCATATCGAGTGCTTGTTCCCCCTAATAGGGCCATGAGAGTTTATAGCAGGCCAGTAGTATTCATTGACTCGGACAGTACTGAAAGATTTTTGGAAACAAGTGTATTGGTCCAATCTCTTGGGGCAAGAGTGATGTATGACATAAACCATCCTGTTCGCATACCATAGATCGGAAATTTTATATTATTTTTACTTTGCCTTCAATGAGGTCGCCGAGAGCGTAGGGCCCAAACTGGGTGCGGTGCAGGTCGGTGACGCGGTACCCAAGCGCGTCAAAGGTGCGGCGTATTTGGCGGTTTCGCCCTTCGTTCAGGGTTACCGTTAGCAGTGCCCTGTTGGTGTCTGCTGTTTGTATACTAAAACGGCTTGGACCGTCTTCGAGGCCAACCCCGTGGTCAACAATCATCTGCTGGTGAAGTGGCTCTAGGGGCATGTTTAGCTTTACGCGGTAGACCTTACTTTTCTGATATTTTGGATGGGTTAGCTGTTGTAGTAGATTCCCGTCGCTAGAAAGTAGCAATAAGCCCGATGAGTTTTTGTCGAGCCTGCCAGCAGGTTGTAGTTTTTGATACTGCTTAGGCAGTAGCTCGTATATGGTTGCACCTCCCTGCCCGTCACGAGAACATACGTAGCCTCTTGGCTTGTGAAACAGTATGGTGGTGTGTTCAGTAGCAACTTGCACTGGTCTGCCATCAAGCAGCACCGTATCGCCTTCGCTTACGGTCGTACCCAGCGTTGCACTTACACCATTTACGGTCACTCGGCCTCGCTCAATGGCTCCATCTGCTGCTCTACGGCTCAGACTCGTGCCCGAGGCAATATATTTGTTTAATCGCATGCTAACAGTATACGGTACGCGGCTGTACTAATCTCGCCTAAGTGTGGATTATAGTGCAATGTTGTTGGGGTCGAAGCCGTTTGCCGGCTTTGTAGCAGTAGTGGCTGGTGGCGTGGCAGGCTCGTTGGCGCCAGGTTGCGGCAAGGCTTCGCCTGATTGCAATGCTTCTTCTTGTGCGAGTAGTTTATCGAGATCTGGCTTTGCATTTGGGTCGGATAGAGGTTGTATGACTTTTTTGCCAACGACATTCACGCCGTCGTTGTCGGGACCAACCACTGGCTCTTGAGCTGGCGTCTGAGGCATTTCTGTTGGAACAAATGTTTGAGTCATCGGTGTTGTTTCTGGTGCGGTCGGTGTGGGTTCAGCCATTTGTGTGACTGCTTGTTCTGCCACAGGTTGAGCAACAGACGCACTGGGCATTGGGTTTACAAGTGATTCTACCGGCACTTCTACTACTTCGTTAACTCCACTTAAGCCTTCAATGCCATGTGACTGTACTTCTTCGTTTGGGGTATCCGTACTACTTGCAGGAATGGTGCTCGAGGTATCGCTCAGGGGTTCTTCTGCAGTGAGGGTTTGAAGTGCGTTATTAAGCGTAGCGTCACTTTGTTGTTCAGAGTTTACCGGCATTTCAGGTTGCACGGGGAGAGTAGATGCTAGCGGTTGCGGATCAAATGAGGCTATTTGTTGGTCTACGACAGCCTGCTCGTTCTCAGTGGGTTGTACAGTTTCTGTATTTGGCTGAGCGACTCCTGCAACTGCTTCTGAAGTAATGGGGGCACCGTTAATAAGTGAGTCAATACTTACAGGTTCGGCGAGGGGGCTTGCCGCACTAACAGTAGGTTGTTCGGCACTAGAGTTGGTGTCCAACGGGGCTGGCGCTACGGTCTCTACGGTTGCTACTGTTGGCTCACTGACCACTGCTGTTGTGGTGGCTTCTGTGTTTGTGCCTGTGCCTGTGCCTGTGCCTGTGCTAGGTGCAACTAAAGGTTCGACAGTGACGGGCTGTGGGGGTTCCAGGACTTCAGGTTGTACAGCGGGCGTAGGCTCTGCGACTGCTACAGGCTCTATAACTGGGCTCAAAGGAGCAACGGTTGCAGCTACTGGTGATACCGAAGGCATTGCTGTAACATCATCTGTTTGGCTGGTAGTGCCCATGCCAAGTGGATCTGCAGGGTCAGGTGTGGCAACTTGTGGCATGCCACCAACTGAATCATCTGCCAACAATGCCTTGGCGCTGTTGACGATGTCCTCAAGTGTTACTTGTGACTTTACAAGGTATTTGTCGGCGCCAAGTTTACCGGCGCGTTCTTTGTCTTCGTTCTGACCAAGTGCCGTTAGCATTATGACTTTGGTGTGCTTAAGTTCTTCGGTGTTGCGGAGTATGTCGAGCATTTCGTAGCCACTAATACGGGGCATCATAACGTCTGAAATGACTAAATCGGGGTGATGTTGCTTGGCTAAGACCAGGGCATCTTCTCCGTTTTGTGCGGCAACTATGTCGTAGCCTTCAGCAGTTAGCCGAGCTTCATATATTTCTCTAAGGTTATTGTCGTCTTCGACTAGTAGTACTTTTGCCACAGATAAAGCCCTCTTTCATCTGATAAATTTATGTTGTCAGTATAGCACTAGCGTGTTTATAGTCACAAGCACATTCCGCCCCTGTTATGCAGTTGGTGTCTGAATAACGCCGTTACCGGCGCCCTGCATTTGCTCTGCCTTTTGCGTAGAAAGCCTCGGTAGGTTGATGTAAAAGGTACTACCCGTGCCGACGGTACTTTCTACCCAAATACGGCCTTGGTATAGTTCAACAATCTTTCGGCATATGAATAACCCAAGTCCTGTGCCGCCGACAGTTCGAGTGCTGCTGTTGTCTACTCGGTAAAACTTTTGGAACAAGTGTGAAATATCTTCTTGCGGTATCCCGGCACCTGTGTCTTTTACATATATCTGGACGACTTCGGTGTCGCCGGTAAGCCCAAGAGTTACGGTGCCCTGCTCTGTGTATTTGCAGGCATTGTCAAATATGTTTGTGACAACTTCTCGCAGGCGATCGGGGTCGGCAGAAACGTAGTACAGGGGCCGTACAATTTTTTCGCCTCCAGAAGTATTTGTTTTGCCAGCGGTTGCACTTGCGCCAAACACAAATTGCATAAAAAGGTTCTTTTTTTGTGCCGCAAAACGTAGGTCGTTTGCCAACTGCTCTAAGAATGTGCCAATCTCAACAACCTGGGGGTGACTTGTTAGTCGGCCATCTTCTGCCTTGGCGCTCGTAAGAAGGTCTTGGAACAGTTGTCCTAAGTGCTGAGTACTGGAGTGCGCTTTCTCTAAGAAGTCTCGTGCGCGAGCGTCGATTGTTGCAACTTTGTCATTAAGCGCGAGGCTTAGGTATCCCTCTATGGCGGCTACGGGGGTGCGCATTTCGTGGCTAGCAGTGCTTATAAACTCGGCACGTTGGT
>JBATPG010000036.1:0-4156 GCA_049291335.1 Saccharimonadales bacterium (SeqCode)
ACCATACAGAGACAGCTATTTGACTACCTAGACTATTACAATGACCATAGATTACACTTAGGTATACAGTGCCAGACACCAGTCTCGATGTTGCAAAGGTCTTGAGCTGATTACGTATCTGGGGTGCATTCCTGTGTGCATGTTTGGCAATGTAACCACAAGCATCTATACTAGGATGTAAATAGGGGGGAAGTATGGCGATTACACTAGAAGACGTGCGAACAAACTGCGAAAATGCTCGAAAACGCATGGAGCAGGCTCGAGCCGAAAAGTGGGCCTTTGGTGCCTTTAACCTCGACGACCAGCCTACACTTAAGGCTGTAGCCGCTGCAGCGAAGGCAAAAAACGCACCAGTGCTAGTAGAAGTTAGCCAAGGCGAAGCAGACGACATTGGCCTCGACAACGTTCGTGACATGGTAGACAACGCCAAGCAAGAGTATGGCGTAGAAATGTACATTAACCTCGACCACAGCCCAAGTGTAGAAGCGGCAAAGCGCGGCATAGACGCTGGGTATGAGTTTATTCACATAGATGTCAGTCAGGCCAACCATAACGCTACTGACGAAGAAATTGTTGCCGCTACAAAAGAAATTGTAGAATATGCCAAGTTTACGGGTGCGTTGGTAGAAAGCGAACCACACTATTTTGGTGGCTCTTCTAACTTGCACACAGAAGGCATCGACTACGACGAGATAAAGAAAACCTTTAGCACACCAGAAGGCGCAGCGGCTTTTGTGGCGGCTACGGGTATAGATACCTTCGCAGCAGCTATTGGCAACCTGCACGGCAAATACCCCGTACCAAAACAACTAGACCTAGAGTTGTTGCAGCGGATTCGTGACGCCATACCTTGCAGCATTAGCTTGCATGGTGGCAGTGGTACGCCAGGGCACTTTTTTGAGTCGGCAGTTAAAATTGGTGTAACAAAGGTAAACATAAATAGCGACATGCGAGTAATATACCGGCAAACACTCGAAAAAGTGCTACGTGACAACCCAAACGAATACTCTGTTGCTAAACTTATAAACAAGCACGTTATACCAGAAGTTCAAAAAGTGGTAGAAGAAAAGCTTGCCACCTTTAACTCTGCCGGACGTGCAGTTGTTTAGCAGTGACTTCTGTGGCACAATAAACATAAGCAGTATAGTGTAAATATGAACAAACTAAAGGTGGGAACGTGAAACAACAGTCACAAATCGATATTCTGTGCGTAGGCGACATAGTTACCGATATATTTATAAAACTTCTAGACGATAAAGCACACATCGAAGAAAAAGAAGATGGCAAGTGGCTAACAATGCCTTTTGGCACTAAACTACCATTTCACCATGCCGAAACCCTGCATGCTGTTGGTAACGCTGCTAACGCTGCAGTATCTTGTGCGCGTTTAGGGCTCAATGTAGCCTTTGACACAAATGTGGGTGGTGACCAGGCCGGCCGGGACATGATAGCGCAACTTGAAGCAGAAAATGTAGACCACCGCTTCGTGCACATTAACCCCAAAAAAGTTAGCAACCTTCACTTTGTGCTGTGGTACAAAGAAGAACGTACCATTCTAATTAAGCACGAAGAGTATGACTACCATTGGCCTCACTTTAGGCCAAAAGAAATACCGCGTTGGGTCTACTTTAGCTCTATTAGCGAAAACGCACTTGAGTATTCTGACGACATTGCCGACTGGCTAGAAGCCCACCCAGACGTTAAGCTAGCGTTCCAGCCTGGTACGTTCCAAATGAAAGCTGGTGTTGAACGGCTTAAGAAGCTGTATGCACGCACTGAAGTTGTTGTTTTAAACCGCGAAGAAGCAGTCGATGTAACAGGCGGTAGTTACGACAATATTCATGACCTGTTCGACAGGCTACACGGCTACGGCTGTAAGATTGTGGTCGTTACAGATGGCCCAGACGGCGCATATGCTAGTGATGGCCAAAACAGATTCAAGATGCCGTTGTACCCAGACCCGGCTCCACCTTACGAGCGAACTGGCGCGGGCGATGCCTACGCAAGCACGCTTGTGGCCGCACTCGCCAAGGGGTATAACCTAGAAGGCGCCTTGCAATGGGCACCAATAAACTCTATGAGCGTAGTCCAGAAGGCTGGCGCCCAAACCGGCTTACTAAAACAAGACGAGCTAGAAGAATGGCTGCGCAAAGCACCAGACTGGTACCACCCCGAACGATTCTAGGCAGTATCAAGCGAAATACATAAAATATGGGGCCGACCATGCTTAGATCGCTAGGTCCTGATTACTAATAATGATAAAGTATAAGCAACATGTCGAGGGTATTAGCACAACTATTAGGTGCAGATGAAGCGCAGTTACGGCTGCATATTCAACAGCTAGAAAGAGCTGCTGGATTGCCAAATGCTGACATACGCTTAAGTGTAGACATAAAAAACCGCGTTAACCGCAAAATAGCCGAACTAGGGTTAGACCCGTTTGACACCACAGGCCCAGAACTTTTTAGGTCTTTGCAGCAAAAGATTGTGAACGACGAACAAATGATTCGCCAACAGTTACATATTCCAGCAGAAGCCGTCGGTGCAGTTGTGGCTACTGCGGTTCAGAAATTTTTGCAAAAACAACAAATTGAAATATTTGCTATTAAGCCTGTCGCGCTTCGCAAACTCATGAAGCAGTGTAAGCCTAAGGCAACTATGAAACAACTTGGCTACCGCAGCATGGATAGTATGCTAAAGCACGAGCCAATGTCGCAATTGCTCGCAGCAACCATAATTGTAGAAAACAAAGATTGGCACGCTGCTCGACTCGATAAATATGCGAGTCTAAAGCCGAGTGATTTTGAAGTGCGTAAGTTGCAATTTATTGTGCCTGCCGAGAAGCACTGGCCAGAATTAGCACATAAGTTTACCGTAGCGCACAAAACGAATGTTATACCATTGCCAGAGCTAGGCGTGGTGGTTATGTTGCCGATTGAACAAGCTCTGCCTGCAGTTGCGTTAACAAGCGCTATTTTGGCACTTGAATCAGCAAATGAAATACGTGCAGTCGGTGCGTTCTTAAAATTGCATCAAGTTCAGCCAGATTTTGGTACCGTAGTAACCCAGGCATGTCGTGGTGAACTAGGCCTTGATGGCATTGTGCCGGGTCAAGCATTGTCGTGGCATGACATCCATTGGTTTTTTGCAAATACTCACAAGAGTGGTCTGCCAGACACATTTGAGCCACATGTTCAGGCAGACGACATGAGCCGAACCGATCATACCGAGGTATTGGCTAGTTTGCACGATTCACTTTCATTCTGGCAAGACACACATCCGCTGGCATTTATCCATGGCAGAGACGTGGTGTCGCTGAACGTTTTTGACGTGTCTGTTAGCGTCTGCAATGCGTTTGACTACGCCGAAAGGCTCGTGCACAACATGCGCCTTGCGCTACACAGAGAGCTAATAGGCGGCTACCTTAACCAAGAGACGTTTAAAGATAGTGTTGGTGACGCAGTAGAACGACGACTTGCGCCACAATTAGCATAGGCTTGAACTAATGAGTTTTTTGGTAGTGTTCGTTTATAACCTTACGGGCGTAACGAATATCGTCGGTAATAACGTACAGCCGTTGGTCACCCTTGCTTATAAGGTCGTGTTTTAACAAGTGTTTTCGTATAAATTTATCGAGCGGTTTCCAATATTTTTTGCCAATTAATACCACGGGCACACGGGGCATTTTACCTGTTTGTATAAGAGTAATGACTTCAAAAAACTCGTCAAGTGTGCCAAAGCCACCCGGGAAACAAACAACAGCATGCGTATAAAAGGCCATCATAACTTTACGAGTAAAGAAGTAGTTAAAAGCTAAGCTGTCGGTTGTATATGGGTTAAGATTTTGTTCGTGCGGTAAAACAATGTTGAAGCCAATTGAAACAAGCTCTTCGTCAAAAGCGCCACGGTTGCTTGCTTCCATAATGCCACCGCCCCCACCAGACAATATGGCGTAGCCATCGTGAGCCAGGTCGCCAGCAAGATTGTGTGCCCACTGGTATGACTTGAAGTGAGGCGAAAGCCTGGCTGAGCCAAAAAAGGTGACTCGTTTGGGGTATTTTTTAAGTATTTTAAAGGCTGCTTCAAACTCTTCGTCGCTAGAACGAAGCTTGCGTGTAGAAAGGGCGATGGCTTTTTTTTGCTCATCGTCCATTTC
>JBATPG010000037.1:0-4449 GCA_049291335.1 Saccharimonadales bacterium (SeqCode)
GAGCTTGGTAGAAAAGACCACACTACCGCCATACACTCGGTAGAAAAAATCGAGCACGACATACAGCTAAACCCAGACGTTCGAACAGCGGTTGGGCAAATAAAGGAGTGGTTATATGCATAAATCATATCGTACCAATGTTTGCATATTGAGCACATTTGGTATACAACGCTGTGGATTACCTGTGCACTCGACTAGTGGATACTTGTGCACATCTTGCGGGTTGTACACAAAAACTATCAGCACCGGTACGCGTGGGGTGTACAAGCCACTGTCTTATGCACGACTTTTACCAAGCTTTTTGCCATCTTCATCCACTGTTATTTCTACAATTTTTCATCTGTTACAGACTAGTTTATACACCATTTCCACACCCCCTATAACTACAAGGGTATTTTTAAAGAACCATATATTTATTAGTAAACAAGGAGCCCCAGCATGAAACTGAAAGTCACCCAAGAGAACCTAGCAAAGGCACTCGGTATGGTTGCACGAGTAGCGAGCACCAAGAGCACCCTACCTATCCTTAGTAACGTTATGCTTACTATTCACGAAAACCGCCTAAGTGTTACAGCGACCAACCTAGACATTGCAATTAAGAGCTACCTAGGAGCCCAGGTACAGTCCGAAGGTTCTATTACCATCCCCGCCCGCTTGTTTCAGGACTTTGTAAATGGCTTGCCTAGTGGCGTGTTAGAGATTGAACAAGACGAATACCGTGTAAAAATTAGCACCGAAAACTACAAGTCAGTTATTAACGGTATGAACGCCGAAGAGTTCCCCGTTATGCCGAGTGTAGAAAAAGGTACTACATGGACAATAGCTGGTCATATTCTAAAACAAGGCCTACAACAGGTAGTGTTTGCGGCTTCAAACGACGACAGTCGACCCGTGCTAACCGGTGTATATTTCCACACCTTCGAAGGAATGCTCTACGTAGCGGCAACCGACAGCTACCGCCTAGCAGAACGCGCCCTCATTGAGACTAATACAGAGGTACAAGTACTTATGCCAGCTTCTGCTGTGCACGATGTGCTACGTATTATTGCCGACTATAGTGGTGACGTAGCTATTACCCACGACGAACAACAAATACGCTTCCAGGCCGGCGACGTCGAGCTGGTTGCCCGACTTATCGAAGGTAACTACCCAGACTACCGCAAACTACTACCGGCTAGCTTTACGACAACCGCCACCATGCCACGCGCAGAACTCACCAATATCGTTAAGCTAACCAACCTTTTTGCACGTGAAAGCGCCGGAAGTATTATTTTAAGTGTCGACGAAGCAAGTGAAAGTATTTGGGTGCGCGCGGTTGCTTCTCAGCTGGGCGAAAACAACGCTACTGCCAAGGTTGAAGCAGTCGGTAACGGTTCTATTACCGTAAATTCTCGTTACGTTATAGATGCACTGAGCGCGCTTGAAGGCTCTTTGGTGCGGATTGGATTTAACGGCAAACTAGAGCCGGTGTTGTTGTCTTCACCAGACCACGACAACTACGTGCACGTCATTATGCCGCTTAAGAGTTAACACCTACGGTATACTACAAAGTATGATTTCAGACATACGTTTACAGCAATTTCGTTCGTATGTAGACGGAGCGTTTGAATTTGGCGAAACAGTAAATATTATTGTTGGCCCGAACGGCAGTGGCAAAACAAACCTACTCGAAGGCCTACTCGTTGCAGCTCGAGGCAGTTCGTACAGAGTTAGCGATAGAGATTTGCTGGCGTTTGACAAAGAATGGGCACGGATACAGGTGCATGACTTTAGTTCTATGTCAGACAGAGTCATTAAACTAGAACTAACTGGTATGGTGCTACAAAAAACCTTTGTTATAAACGATAAAACATATAAACGCTTACCAAACGACAAATACATTCCAGTGGTAGTGTTTGAGCCAAACCACCTACAACTACTACATGGTGGGCCCGAACTTCGCCGGTCATACCTCGACGATTTGCTTGAACAAATCTCTCCGCAGTTTGGGCTTCGTCGTAAGCAATATAAGCGGGTTGTGTCTCAGCGGAATAGTCTGCTAAAACGATATAAAAAACCCTCAAATCAAGAACTGTTCCCCTGGGACCTTCGTCTGAGCGAACTTGGAGCGGTTATCGCCCGCGAGCGCGCAGGGCTATGTAGTCGCATTAACGACCAGCTACCAACCATTTATGCCACACTTTCGGGTTCTAAAAAAACACCGATTACGGTGCAGTATGATTCACAGTTCCCCATCGATAGTTACGAGACACATTTTATGCACGCCCTAACAGAACGTCTCGCCACCGACATCGAGCGCGGATACACCACTCGTGGCCCACACAGAGAAGACATGACGGTGTATTATGGCGATTCGCCACTAGAGTTGGTTGCCTCACGTGGAGAGACCAGAACGACTATACTGGCCTTAAAGATTATTGAACTACAAGAGCTAGAGCGCAGCACCGACCATAGGCCGCTATTGCTACTAGACGACGTATTTAGCGAGCTAGACGGCGCCAGGCGCCAAGCCCTAACGGGTTACTTAGACGCCTATCAAACGTTTATTACAACTACCGACGCAGACATTGTTGTGAACCACTTTATGGACAACTGCACCATTATTCCACTAACGTAAGGCGCGCTTTATAGCGGGTTGCCCGCATTAATAACAAAATACGACTCTTTTGGTATGGTGCTTTTTCTAATAACACTATCTATGGCTTGGTTTATGCGAGAGGTTGTTTCCTTGTCTTGGGTAAATATTCCAACATCACCATAGTCTGGAATTACGTAAATATAATTATTAACCGCAGCAACACCAGACACCACGTTACTTTTTAGAATGTCTAAAACTTTCTTGTCCACATCGTCTTTTCCAGCCTTATTTTGTGTTGAGATAAACAAAGCATGTTTTTGGTTTTTTGTGTCTATTACACAAACCATATAGCCACCTACCGCCGCGCTAATGCCACAGACCTCATATTCCCCAACAATGTATTCGTAGTGCCCTTTTAGTGAACTGCTATCAAATAATACTATGCCAATATCATCAATAAAGCGAACAGTATCACCGGAGGTAAACAAATCATTTACACCTGGAAAATTTGTCATTTTTTTCAAAGTAGTACCCTCTTGTTTGTAACTATCTAGTCCCTCAACACCAACAGCACAAACATACCCGGGTGAACAGTAGATGGCTTTACTATATAGTTTTGACGTGGTGTGTTTGGCAACTATAGTACCACTCGCGTCTTGCACGTAGATAGTTGTTTCCCCAGGTACTATCTCGCCTTCAATTTCGTCGCTTTCTTCTGCGTTTGAATACGTTGACACAACAAGCTCACTAGAAAGAGATACGCTAATAAGGCCAAAATCAGACTCTGGCTCTGGTAGTGTTACTTTTTTTAATGACCCGGTCAACTCATCGTACACATAACCAGTTCTTTCTGTTGCAGAGTACACTAGAACCCTGTTGCCGCTTGCCGTTAGCACAGGATCATTTGCTGCAAAAGTGGGAATCTCAACAACCTTTGCTTCCGTAAAGCCGCCACCAACTTGCACGAGGTCTTGTATCGTCCCCTCATCTGTATAGCTCTCGAGCAGTACGTACGTGGCTGTGTTTGTTGCAGATGTTCCCAGTACTACGCCAACTACCTCGGGCTCGGGCGTGACTGTATACCCCGGTGTTGATAGTGTGGGAGCAATTTGCTGTTGTAGGGCGTTTGTGTCGTCCCCACAAGCCATCGAATAAAAGGTGTTTGCGACATAAAGCATACAGGGGCTCGGATTGGTGCCTACAAAGGTGCGTTTTTGTTCGTTCTCGAGGCCGCCACTTATAGTAGTACTACCAAAGAACGAAGGAACCGTGACAGCAGTAATAAGACTATTTGGACCGCTGTGCAGCGATAGCGCATAGGTACCACTGTTTAACGTGACTGACGACTTGTTTTTAATAGTTCTCGTCCTAATATTGTCGTCTTTTTCGTGAATCTTGAGCGTTACCGTGGCGTCGGCCGACACATTGCTGAGGTCGATGTACACTCTACCTTTTGAGGAAAAATACGACCCAGCGGCTAGTAAGCCTAGCCCCAACAAACTAACAATTAGAAATAGTCTAAACTTCATAATTAATACGAACACCCCGATCTCGGCAAGCTACTGACGTTAGGTAGTGTACTAGAGCCCTTGCCGAGCGCGTCTAGTAGTGGCTGCGGGCAAACCTTTACTCCGTTTACTCTGATTGCAAGATGTAGGTGCGGCCCTGTTGACCTCCCGGTACTTGCAGAGTGCATGATGAGCTGCCCTGCTTGCACGGTGTCGCCTTTTTTAGCCCCAGCAACACTGCCACCGTCACTACCATGACAGTATGTATACTGATGACCATCTTGACCCTTAATCACAACCCCAATACCACAACTACCACCAGTTGGGGCGCTTGTTATTTTTCCGCTGTGCATAGCGTATACT
>JBATPG010000038.1:0-2982 GCA_049291335.1 Saccharimonadales bacterium (SeqCode)
TTGAAACAGTGCATTGTAGTGGTCAAGCCCCTCTGCGCCACTAAACAGCGCAGCATCTGGTTCGTGCGTCGTGGCTTTGTTGACACTATACCCAATGGGGACATATGGTAAATTGCAAAGTAAGACAGAATCTTTAAGCACAGTGTCTGAGATTGGTTCAATGAGGTTCCCGGGTGCGAATGTAACGGTAACGGCATGTTCCTTGGCATTGAATTTTGCAATCGCTAAGGCGCCTTCACTATTGTCGGTTGCAAAAACGTCGTGTGGCTGAGCAAGTAGGGCTGCCGAAATTGCCAGTGCCCCACGGCCGGTACCGACATCGATAATTGATGTATAAGAAGTAGGTTCAAGTGAGGTTAGTAGCTCAAAAAAAGACTCAGATTCTGGCCTAGGAACCAGCACCGCAGGGCTAACAACGAACTCGTGACCATAAAATTCAACGTAGCCTCGAATGTAGGCAAGGGGTGTGTGCAATGCTCTTTGAGCAACTTTTGTGTTCAGTTTTTTTAATTCTGACCCCTGTAAAGAATAGTCTGAGTACGCAAGCAGCCAAGATTTGTCTTTTTGTAACTCGTCACTTAACAGCACAAGTGCGTCGAGCCGAGCCGTTTCTATGCCCGCTTTTTTGAGGTTTGACTCGCTACTTGCAAGCCACTCACTGACCGTCATTGATGAGGGTTCGGTCATACTCAGCTAGCTTATCAATAAGGTCTTGAATATCACCGCTCAATGCAGATGGAATGTTGCTGCGGCTGTACCCGATGCGGTGGTCAGTGATACGATCTTGCGGGAAATTGTAGGTGCGTATTTTTTCGCTACGGTCGCCAGAGCCAATGAGTTTTTTGCGTGCATCACTGAGTGTTTTTTGTTCTTCTTCAATCTTTGCTTGCAATAGTCGAGAGCGCAAAACACTTAGCGCTTTGGCTTTGTTTTTAATCTGCGATTTTTCGTCTTGGTTGGCAACAACTATCCCGGTAGGGATGTGCGTTATACGCACGGCAGAATCGGTAGTGTTAACGCTTTGGCCACCATGGCCACCAGCCCTAAAAACGTCTATGCGCAGGTCGCTTGGGCTCATTTCTATGTCGGTTTCCTCTGCTTCGGGCAATATTGCCACCGTAACAGTAGAGGTGTGTATGCGACCCTGGCTTTCGGTAGAAGGCACGCGCTGTACGCGGTGAACACCGGCTTCGAACTTGAGTTGTTTGTATAGGTCGTTCCCACGCAGGGCAAAAATAATTTCTTTAAAGCCACCGACTTCGCTCGGGCTTTCGCTCACTAGTTCGGCTTTGTAGCCTTGTAGTTCACCCCAACGCAAGTACATTTTATAGAGTTCAGCTGCAAACAAGCTTGCTTCGTCACCACCGGCGCCAGCACGAATTTCTACTATAACGTCTTTTTCGTCGTTCGGGTCTTTGGGGGTGAGTGCTTCTATGAGTCGTGTTTCGTTTATAACAAGTGCGGCTTCGGTTTCTAATAATTCTTCTTGAGCCATTTCGGCCAGTTCATCGTTGCTATTTACTAGCTCAGAAGCAGATTTGTAACTGGCTTGTAGAGAGCGTCGTTCTTTGAACAGGCGAATAACATCTTCAAGATACGCTTGACGCTTGGCAAGTTTGGGATAGGTTGGGTCTGAGTATATCGAAGGGTCCTGCAGTTTTTCTTGCAGCGCTACGAGTTCGTCTTTTAGTGATTGTTCTTTTGCGTCCATAATTGTTCTCTGGTTGATAGTATAAACAAAAACCACCGTTTATGCGCCTAAAAAGGCAACGGTGGTTTTTTGCAGGTACGCTACTTTTCTGTAGAGTCTGTGTCTTTTTCGGTTGCTTTCTCGGCTTTTTTATCTGCGCGGTCACCAGCTTTTTTAGCTGCTGCCATTCGAGATGCTTTGGCTTTTTCGGCGGCGGCTGCACGAGCTTTAAACTTGTCAACACGACCTTCGATGTCGAGCACGCGCTCTTCACCGGTAAAGAATGGGTGGCTGCTGCCAGAGATGTGTACTTTTACCAACGGGTATGATGTGCCGTCTAGAGTAATAGTTTCTTCTGTAGCGACCGTAGACTTTGTTAGGTAGGTCTGGTTGTTATTTAGGTCTTGAAAAACTACCAAACGATAATTTTTAGGGTGAAGATCTTTCTTCATGGCTTTCTTGTTCCTCTGCTCTTTGATAGTGGTGTAGTATGCGTGGCAACTGGTTAGCGACGAGCGATGCGCAGTCAGTATATCCCAAGCAATTAGCCGTTAGTATACCACCCCTGTTACAGACTGTCAAAACATAAATGCTTGCAAAAATTAAAAATAGTTATACAATACCAAACAATAATTGAAAGGTAGCCTAATGGTAGGGCATAGAGAACTATTTCGCAGACGAGGTATTGTTGCAGCGTGGAGCCTGGGCGTCATGGCTACCTGCAAGTTTGTTGAGTACGCAGGAAATTTTGGTGACAACTCTATGATTAGTGCTGTTGGAGAGCTAGCCGCAGTACCGACGGTATGGGCTGCAGGAACGGCCGCTATGCTAGGTGCAGCTTGCTTGGCAGAATTCAACCAAAATCTTGACGAACAACAGGGAATTACTACTCCTGGTCAGTAGTGGAAGGGTGAAGTTCGAGAATTCAGGCACATGCACGGTTGCTTAACTCGGCTGACATACGTTTTGCCCGAATAACCCAGTCTTCTGCGGTAAAGTGAAACTGAGCTATAGTGGTTCACTCCCTTAGGTATTATGGTAGTATCGTAACCAACAGGAAACGTGGAAGCTCTATGGCTCTACGGGTCTTTGATTCGCGCTTTCAGCGTTAATTCAGCGCCTAGACTCCAATCCAAAACGCAACACTAGGTAGCGGCGACAGCCTCTACTGTAGCTAAACCAAAAAGCACCTCTGTTCCTTGTCTTGTAGACTAGTAGTTACTAAGCAAACTAACTACAAGGAGAACAGAGATGCACTTTCATCTTACACAACATCAACGTATTGAGCTAAG
>JBATPG010000039.1:0-6071 GCA_049291335.1 Saccharimonadales bacterium (SeqCode)
CCCCCCAACCACTATTTAGGCTATCTCCACCTATCTTTAGCCACGTAGTACCGTTCCACCGCCAAACTTCTGCATCTCCTGCGGTTGTTCCAAGGCCAGCGTACACATTTGTGCCATCGTCAGAAAGTGCCGACACAATTTCAAATCCAGCCCCCCAACCACTATTTAGGCTATCTCCACCTACCTTTAGCCACGTAGTACCGTTCCACCGCCAAACTTCTCCATCGCTCGCGCTACTACCTAAGCCTGCGTATAGATTAGAGTCAAAGTAATGTAGCGCGCCGACTACTTCAAAGGTACTGACTTGCCAACTGCCACTTATTGCATCGCCACCAATTTTCGACCATGTGGTGCCGTTCCACCGCCAAACTTCTGCATCTCCTGCGGTTGTTCCAAGGCCAGCATAGACATTTGTGCCATCTGTTGCCATGGAATACACATCTTCAAACGTTTGATCGTCCCACGAGCCATTTATCCCGTCGCCACCAATCATTGTCCACTGAGAACCGTCCCATTGCCATATCTCAGCATCCCCTAATTGGTTTCCTAGGCCTGCGTACACATCGCTGCCGATGGCAATGCTAGAAGTTACGCTTCGTTTGCCATTGGTTCCCCAGCTGCCTCCAATATTACTACCTGCTGCCTGGTCCCAGTTTGTAGAAGAAGCGTTTGCAATTTCGTATGTTAATTTACCGGTTTCGTTGTCGTAATACACTTGGTAATCACCTTTGTCTACTACGGCATTTCTTCGGTCATGTGACGTTTCGTCAAAACTGTTTGCAAGCTTTGTCCACGCTTCAATTGTGTGTTGCTGGCCAAGCTGTAAGCTGGCACTGTTGGGTGCTGAGATTGAGTCGTCAACTCCGTCAAGCAACACGGCGTTATCGAGACTTCCGGAACTAAAACTGCCACCTGAAATCGTTGCTGTGTTGTTATTTGATGAGCTGTCTGTCGCGGTCGTACCTCCTGACTCATTAAAATGGTACAGTGCCCTCGTATTGGCGTCGTTAGCATAGTTTTGAGCCTTGAGCCGAGCGACGCCAGAGACCATCTCGATACCTGAATCGTAACTATAGTCTGCTGCGTTTGTCAGGTCCCAGTCGTCCGTAAGGTCGGGTGCAGCCTGCAATGCAGACTGAAATATGGTGCTGACAAAAAGTGTCAGCACCATTATAACCATAGCTTTTTTTGCCTGAGGCCGGTATCTCCAGGCGTCCCATTTTTGTAACAGTGTATATTTAACGATCAATTTCTTTCGTTGTGGCTGTATGTATCGTACGCTAATGGCAAGTAGAATAGCTCGTATCCGAAAGTAGAAAGTTGCCAGTAGCGGCAGGATGGTCTTTTTAAATGCAACGTACGCGCCTCGAGACACAACGATTGCCTTGGCCAAAATTTGTTTAAAACCCCGACTCAACCCTTGTATGACGTCAAAAAGTTTTTGCCTTTTGTATCCCATAAGTAATTAGTCATAATTATAACAAGCTTTAGCGTATTAATAAACTTAACTACTTTCTTCTATAATAGGCATAAACAATCTTGGCAGTTAATTCGATCTATTTTCAGCAGGCCTGTCACAACATCTTTGCAAAACTAGTTTGCAAGAGTTGGCTGCCTTGCAAATTTCCACTGGCAATTTTCACCCTGAATGCCTTACTCGGATCATTGAACTCATCTCAAGCCAAACAAAAAGCCCATCTTTCGATGGACCCATTGTTTGGCTGGGACGGTAGGATTCGAACCTACGAATGCTGGTACCAAAAACCAGTGCCTTACCACTTGGCGACGTCCCATTAGTTCTTTGCGTTATAACTTGAAAGTGTATATTCGATTAGAAACTGATTGCTTAGAATCGAAACGCTTTGTAATTATACTAAAACACCCCTTAAAATGCTAGGGCTTGCTACTAGTAATCACCACCAGGAACGGCAAAAAATTCTTCGAGTGTTGTAACTTGTTGTTTGTGTAGCTCTTGGCTAAGGCTGGTGCCAATGTACCGAAAGTGCCATGGCTCGTAGTTGTAGCCCGTAATTACCACTTTGTCGCTGGGGTAACGCAACAAGTAGCCATGCTTGTAAGCGTTTGCGGCCAGCCACTTGCCTGCCGCTGTATCGCCAAAACAGGCTTCTAAACCACAGACGTCTGGCACGCTTCGAATATCTACCGCCCAACCCGTTTGGTGCTCGCTATAGCCGGGGCGTGCACTCACGGTATCGGCGTTGGCCTGCCCCTGGGCAGCAACGTAGCCATCGTACAAGGTTTTTTGGTAGGCATAGCCACGGTAAGCCGTAGAAACCTGCACAGTTATTCCCGCGACTTTGGCGTCAGCAAACATTTTTTCGAGTGCAGTGGCTGCATCTTCACGTAATTGCATTTCGTTGGCACCAGGAACCCGCAGCGGCACCAGTGGCTTGCGTAGGTCTGTGGGTGTGTAGGTCACGGGGTTTACGGGGTTCTTTTTGTTCACAATAACCCACGGGCTTGCGGGGTCAGAAGTAGAAAACGCTGATTTATTAAACGCCTTTGTAGAGGCTTTGCTTGCTGGGGCGCTAGAAGCATTGTTCTTTGCGGGCGCAACAACTTGGCCACTACGCCACCATAGCACCAGGGTTATACATGCAACAGCCAATAGAACTATAAAGACAGCTTTTTTCATGTACATAGTATAGCGCAGCATTTAGGTATGTTTTTCTATCGGTAGGTAACCGGTACGTCGCTACCGACTGTTTGTTTTAGAAAATCAAGACGTTCTGCGGATGAGCGGCTTGGCCCAAACATTGCTGCAATGCGGCTGTCGGCATCTTTTAGTGGCTGCAAACGTAGGTCGGACCGTGCCGCGAGGTTGTCGGCTGCCTTTGCGGCTGCAGGCCAGGTGTAGCTCATGAATGTCGGGTCAATTGTAATCGTGTCTACTTTTACCGCACCATTGCCTTCTTTATGAATAGTAAAACCAGCAATACCACTGGTAAGTTGGTCTATGGTAAGCTGGCTCGAAAGCATGTTGCCAATGCTGTACCATACCAGCGTTTGTTTGCCTGACGAAGATGGCACGTAGGCTACTTCTTGCCAGACATGCGGGCCGGTCCCGACAATAACATCTGCACCAAGAGCTGCAACTCGTGCCACCGCAGCCCGTTGTGCAGCGGTGCTCTGGGTTATGTTTTCTTGTTTCCAGTGAATGCTAACAATAACGGCGTCGGCACTGCCCTTTGCGGTGGTCATTAGGGTTTTAACAAGGGTCTCGTCGCTAAGTGAGTTAAGCGCGTAACTGTTTGCAGGCGGTCGGTTGTTGTATTCGTTTAGGGCTACAACTGCTACTGTAACGCCATTTTGCGTAAAAGTGGGTACTTGCTTCTGCTCTGCAGGGCTGGTGTTTGCCCCGGTAACGGCCAGGGGTTTTATGCCTCGCCAAACTGCAACAGAGTCTTCAAGGACGTCTTGGCCACGGTCGTTAATGTGGTTGTTGCCCATTGTAATAACGTTGCAACCTGCCCCACTACTGCTAGCCAGGTCACGCGCAAAGGCTGTAGGTGCGTTAAACGCCGGATAGCCACTTACCCCATAGGTATCGCCAGAAACGGGTGCTTCGGGGTTGCAAAATATGGCGTCGGCATCTTTGTATAGGGGCTGTACACTCGAGAAATAGCTCGTAAAGTTGTACGAATTGCCCTGTTTTGCTTGGCTGACAACAGAATCATGGGGCAACATGTCGCCCATGGCATACATGCGCACGCTGTTTTTAGCTTGTTGTGGCTGTGGCGATGTTTTACTAGCAGCCTTGTTGTCTGAAGTAGGTGAAGACGAATCTTTAGCTGTCCATAACCATAACCCAACACTGCTTACAACCACTAGCACCGCTACTACCCATAGTTTTTTCATTACTTGTAGTATATCAGTAATGATTTCTTGTCATCTGTAGTCTATCTGTCATACTATAGAGCAACAGAACACCTATGGCATTAAAAACTTCACCATCATCATACATTGACCCTTTGCACATTAACGGCATGTCAGGCCGTGTTATGCGCGTGCCAAGCCAAACCAAGGCTACGCGCCAAATTTTGGTTGTCTATGGGCACCACTCTAACCTAGAACGCTGGTGGGGGTTGGTTCAAAACTTTGCCGACTTTGGCCACGTGACCATGCCCGACTTACCAGGTTTTGGCGGTATGGATAGTTTTTATACTATTGGCATGAAACCAGACCTAGACGCCTATGCGGACTACTTGGCAGCCTATGTAAAAATGCGGTACAGTCGCAAAAAAGTCGCCATTGTAGGTATATCGTTTGGTTTTTTGGTTGTAACGCGCATGCTGCAAAAGTACCCCGAACTAACAAGCAAAGTAGAAGTGCTAATAAGTGCTATGGGCTTTATGCGGTACGACGAGTTTACCTTTAGCCCAACGCGTTACAAGCTGTATGTACTAGGGTCTCGTGTGGTCGCTATACGGCCAGTCGGTTCGCTATTAGGCGCAATCTGCTACAACAAGCCGATGCTTAAGGCACTGTACACTCGTAGCCACAACGCCAAGCACAAGTTTAAGTCAATTAGCGACCAGAAACAGTTTGATAAAACCCTCGACATGGAAGTAACACTTTGGAGAGCAAACCACTACCGAACACACTGGGTTACTACTATACAAATGCTGACCGTTGACCAATGTGACGAGCCTGTTAACCTGCCAGTTTGGCATGTATATACCGACAACGACAATTATTTTAATAACGCTGTGGTCGAACAACATATGAGCATTGTATTCTCTGACTTTGTGCCACTAAAAATAGACGCTAAGGCCCATGCGCCAAGTGTTATTGCTACCAAGCGCCAGGCTTCATCGTTTATACCAAAACAGCTTCGTGCCTTGCTTAGGCAGCACAAGAGTGCACAGTAGCTGCATATAGGGTATACTAGGCGTAAGATGAAAATTGGATTAGTATGTCCGTACAATATCGTGCGCGGTGGTGGCGTGCAAGAGATAGTAAAGGAAACCCAAAAAGAGCTCGAAAAACGTGGCCATGAGGTCGTTATTATCACGCCCCAGCCCAAAGAACCCTACAGCAGAAGTGGCCATAGGGTTATTTTTTTGGGATCAGCTACTGACTTTAAGTCTCCTCTTTCGACAACCTCACAAATAAGTGCAAGTGTACTCACCGACGAAATAGATAGCATGCTTGAGTATGAAAAGTTTGATATTTTGCATTTTCACGAACCGTGGGTACCAGTGTTGAGTCGACAAATACTAAGCCGCAGCAAAGCGGTCAATATTGCAACTTTTCATGCCAAGCTACCAGAAACGCTTGCCTCTAAGGCGCTTGCCAAAGTTATAACACCGTACACAAAGCCGCTACTGCGCCACATAGATGCTTTTACGGCCGTGTCTGACGCAGCGGCAGAATATGTGCGAAGCCTAACAGATGCAAACATTCAATTGGTACCTAACGGTATAAACTTAGCTCACTATCGTAAACCCGCTGGTCTGGTTAAAAAGCCAACAAAACGACAGACTATTTTATATATTGGACGCCTTGAAAAACGCAAAGGTGTGTCGTATCTTATAGAGGCATTTGCCCTGCTTGAAAAGCGCGGGTACAAGGCAGACTTGCTGATAGCTGGTGATGGTGTTGACCGCGAAAAGCTAGAAGAACAAGTGCAAGAACTTGGCCTAAAGCACGTAAAATTTTTGGGCTATATTGATGATCATACAAAGCGAGAACTATTGCACACAGCTGATCTGTTCTGTTCACCGGCACTGTACGGCGAAAGTTTTGGCATAGTACTACTAGAAGCTATGTCGACTGGGCTTGTAACTGTGGCTGGTAACAACCCAGGCTACGAGAGTGTTATGGAAGGTTTTGGCCAGCTAAGCCTCGTAAACCCACGCGAAACTAGCGAGTTTAGCCACCGCCTAGAACTGCTGCTTTCAGACGAAGGCTTGCGCCAGCTATGGATGAAATGGGCTAAAAAGTATGTTCGGCAGTTTGATTACCCACGAGTTGTAGACCAGTACGAAAAGGTGTATCTTGAAACGCTTCGTAAACACAGACGCAAGAAGTAGTACATGAAAATAGGT
>JBATPG010000040.1:0-6485 GCA_049291335.1 Saccharimonadales bacterium (SeqCode)
TACACCAGTTTGTCTTGGGCATGAGATTGTTCGAGCGCATAAATATGCATGGTTGCCCCAACGTAGTGCGACACGTAGTTTTGCAAAACTTGGTTTCGTAAATCAGCGTTAGAGAGCATTTCGGTATGGTACTCTTCTTTAGATATGGCTAAGAGCGTGCAGTCGCTGGCTGCTTCGTAGTAGTACAAACAAACGGGTGCCGCGTCAGTCACCCAGGACATTGGCAAAACATCACCAACCCCAAGTAAACCTACAGTGCGCTGATCACCACTAGAAGTAATGCCATATATTTTAATAAGACCTTTTTTGACTATAAGTACGCTACGCGGGACTTCTCCTTGGAAAAATATTGTACGGCCCTTTTGGTATTGGCGCGTTACTGCACGGCCCATAAATACTTCGAGATATCCAAACTTTTGTGTCACGTCCATCACTTCAGTATAAAAGGATTTTTGTATTTTACTAGTGCTCGGTTTTATTGCCGGCCTTACTAGCGTCTTGGTTGGCGCCTTTAGTTGCATGTTGTTTTACTACTGAAATTTTTTCAAACCACGACTTTCGCGTGCGATGTAAAGCGTAAGTAGCAGTACCTATTAACCCGTATAGTAGGGCCATATCCCACACCGAAAGGTAGACTCCAGTTTTAAACACATTGGGCAATCTGCTTAAAAACAAGGCTGTGTCGAGCATGTACGTTAAGATAAAGCGCGCAGGTAGCGCGAACAGCCCCGAAACAAGCGGCACAAACATGCCCGCTAGCCCAGCGATTAAGCTTGTTAGCATAGCAAGCGGTATCATCGACACTACGAGCACGTTGGCTAGTATGCCAATAAACGACATTTGACCAAATATGTACAAAATAAGTGGCAGTGTCATTATTTCTGCGGCCAACGTTTCTACCGCAACTTGTATAATCAGCGGCGCTTGCCTGCCCGCGTACAGCAAAGTCAGTATCTTAGGAGCGACCATTAATATGCCAAAAAACGCTAGGAACGACAAATACCAGCCTATGTCTGACCATAAATAAATGGGACTAAACATGGCAGTGAGCGCAGCTGCCAGCAGTATTAAAACCATCGGGCGAACTGACCGGCCAAAATACCAAGCCGCCAAGCTCAGCGTACTAATAACACTGGCCCGAACAATACTTGCACTGGCGCCTGTCAAAAACAAAAACCCAATCATGAGTGCAAAACCTACCGCTACGCTTAACTGTTTGGACCGCCCGCCCATAATTCGCTTTGTCGCTTCAAGCAAAATCGTTAAGTTATAGCCACTGACGGCGACTATGTGGGTTAAGCCAACCATCATTAGCGCCTGACTATACTCTGCTGGCAACGTGTTTCGCTGCCCCACCAACAACCCAAGCCCAAACGAAGCCAGCGGCTCGGGCAAAGCCGTTTGCATGCCCGCAATAAAACTGCGCCTAACCGTGTCTGCAAAGCTTGTATAGCTGCCCACTCTGGTGATTTTGGCGTAGCTAATGCTTGCCTGGCTCGCGCCACGAGTTTTATACATTTTGCCTGTTACTTCAACTATGTCACCCTTGTAAATAGCTAGTTCGCCGTAGCCTTTTACTTTCATCGTCCCGGGGACTGTTGCCTCTGTAGGTTCTATAAAATCTACATTGCTAATACTAAAACTTAACTGACCTTTTTCGGCATAAATGGCGTCTACCGTTACCCTGCCTTGCACCGTCACCTTTTGCCCCGTATTACTGCTGTATGGTGCCAGTTTAGTCATGTAGTCTGCGCCTCTTGCAAGCCCAAGCCCTATGCCAAAAATAACCAGCAGAGCCATAGAAAGCTGAGTTTTGCGACGAATTGTCACCAGACACAAAGCTCCGCTTAGCCACATAAACCACGTAGGCAGTGCGGCATATTTGCGCGCTACAAGCAGCCCTAGTAGCAACGCCACGCAAAATGCCAACACCATGCTAGACTGTCGAACCTTTTTATCCCATGGCCTCATATGACTTCTAGCGTAGCAAAGCATAAAGCGATAACCATGAGCGCCATAGATTCTTGCTCTCTGCTAACGCGCACGTTATGATTGACTTTTTGCATAAAATATAGATAATGTAAGGAGTTATTTTGCTAAGCAAAGTAGTGCTCAGTGTCCCGAAAATGGGAAAAGAGCAGCCCGACAAAAAGTCACGTCTTTTTGCCGGCGCGATGAGAAAAACCGCAAGGTTTGTCTCATTAGCCAGGCGCGGGCTCGTAGCTCAGTAGGTTAGAGCAGTGGCCTTTTAAGCCACGTGTCGTGGGTTCGAATCCCACCGAGCCCTCCAAAACAAGAACTCCCTTTGTTGGGAGTTTTTGTTTTGTATGGCCCTGGCTGAGTTTCGAACGGGTTTGCCAGTGGCAAACCCCGGGCCTTCTCTGCGACCCTGGAAGCAGAGTTGTTGTAGCCAGCGCATTTGCGCTCGGCCAACAAGGCGAATCCCTTGAGAGATTCATGCGGAGTCGAACCCGCAATTGCGAAGCAATGGGTTCGTAAGGAGTGAAGCGCGCAGAAATCTTATTTCGAGCACTGCAGCGACGGAATAGCGAAGCGTCATCCCACCGGGCCTTCTCCGCGACCATGGAAGCGGAGTTGTTGTAGCCAGCGCAGTTTTGCGCTCGGCCAACAAGGCGAATCCCACTATTCTAAATTGTGAAGTTTCGGGTCTGCCGAAGGTAGGTCGAATTCCACCGACCCCTTCCCTGCTACGTAATATTTGAAAAATCTATCTAAAGAATATCTGATTTGTTACTATTGCTACATGAGAAAACAACAGCAAATCTGGCACGACGAACATGCTAATCAAGGCATACTACCTACCATGGCTAATGCTGAACCTGCAAGTGGCGTCATATTGTTTACCGAATGGCTTAAATCACAGAGAGTAACCCCAGCTGGGAAGGTTGTAGATATTGGCGCTGGCAAGGGTCGCAATAGCGTACATCTAGCAAAAGTTGGCTTTGAAGTATGGGCTTTAGAGTATATTGAGTCAGCAATTACCGTAGCTAAGCAATTAGCCGAAAAAAATGACGTTGGCAGCAAAATTCATTTTGAGCTTGCCGAGGTTGATACCGACTGGAAAATTGATGATAATTTCTTTGATCTAGCGATAGACTCTTTCTCTAGCATTGATATTGAAACAAAATCAGGGCGAGAGAAATGCCGTGACGAAATGTACCGCACACTCAAGCCTGGAGGCTATGCTCTTGTAACAGTCTGCTCCACAGAAGATGAATGGGAAAAAGAACTAATTGCTAATAATCCTGGCCCTGAACCGAATAGTACAGTTTGGCCACAGAATGGTAAGTTTCAAAAAGATTATGACGAAGCCGAGCTACGAGAATTTTATCATATGTTTGACGTCGTGAAATTAGAAACAATTAATAAGCCGGGTTTTAAGCTAGGTCGTAATTGTACAGTAACTAACTTTTGGGTAGTTCTAAAAAAGCCGACACAATAGATTACGCAGATCATTCTTGAACTGTATAATGAAATGTTAAGCTTACAAAAAGAACAATACTATCAAACTTTAGATCTTTTAGTTACGAAAGCACCATCAAAACCGCGCCTATTGTCATAACAACACTACCTATTAGTTTATTTCGGATGTCTTTTTCTTTTAGATAGCGCCAACCGAGTAGCACAGAAAATACTGAGTCTAATCGCCGAACACTTACAGCGTAACTGGTAAATGTATTTGCGAGTGCCAGTATATGGAAGAAGCTGCTTGCAAATGACGCTACGCTCCCACCTAGTACTGCAATTTTATCAGACCTACCTATTGCTTGTAGCTCGTCACGTCGTGAAATAGGCACGTTCAGCAAAAATAGCCATCCAACCAGTGTAATTACGTACAGAATTACAAATGCGCTGTAGCCCTCGTTTGATAGTACTTTCATTAGCACTGTACTAACTGCATAACAGAAAGCTACCGCTAAACTTAGCAGTGCGCCAGCGCTTGTAAATAGCCTCTTCAATGGGTCGTACCAATGCACACGCCCAGGAATAATACTGACTATATAGGCACCGGTAACAATTAGCAGAATACTAAAAAGGCCGAGGCTTGGCGGACTCTCGTTGAGGAATACGACTGCTATTGCAAGCGTAAATACTGGTACAAATGCGTTGAGTGGTGCTGTATAAGATAAGTCTTCGCGCTTAAGTGCTTCTAGATTTAGCTGAGTGGCCAAAACATTCGTGAAGGCCGTTCCAAGCACAATTAAAGGAAGTTGTGTTAATGCATTAAAGACATCTGACATTTGAAACAGCATAAAAGGCGTCAACACCAAAAGCATAAATGAATAGCCCACCCAAATATACATCGACCCGCTTACACTTTTGGCAATTTTCTTTCTGAAAAACCCCGAATACGACTTTCCAATAGCCCCAAGCAGTGCATAAATAAACCACATATAAGGCAGTATAGCCGTAGACCAATCACTTTATGAAATTTGGGCCTTGGGTGTCTTTAGGCTACTTCTGCCGCAATACTATTCACGACATGGCGCAAACCTGGGGACTCCTTTGAGGAGAATTATTATTTGCTATACTCTAACAATGAATCAACCATACCCAAAAGTTGGTGTAGGAGTCATTGTTATAAAAAATGAGAGTGGCAAGCGCTATGTCATGCTTCATCAGCGCAAAGGTAGTCTTGGCAAAAATTATTGGGGGAGTGGTGGCGGACATTTAGAACTAGGCGAGTCCTTGCGGGCCGGCGCATTACGAGAATTAGCAGAAGAAGCCGGTCCGCTAGTTGTAGATAAAGTTACATTTTTAGGCGTTGTTAACTTCACCGAAATGCAACCTAAACATTATGTAGATGTGAGTTTCTCTGCCCAGTGGGTATCTGGTGAACCAACCAATAACTCACCACGAGAAACGTCGGAATGGCAGTGGTTTGACATAGACAACCTGCCATCCCCACTTTTCCCGCCATTAGAAAAATACTTTGTTGCCTTAAAAACCGAACAGGCTTTTTTTGACTCTTCTTTTAGTTAAGCCTGGTGATTGTTTGACCGGACCCAACTAGGCTACTGATCAACTACTAGCTATAACTAGTGGTTCTATATTGCCCTTAGCCGTATACTAACTAACATGGTTGACCCAAAGCGACTACAACTTCTTATATCAACAGCGGCCTCAATGGGGCTAGAGCCTGAGCAAGTAAAAGACCTAGGGCTTATTTCAATTGTTGTAGCAGGCAAAAAACACTACTTGTTTCATAAAGTCAGCAACCCCAATAGTCAGATGTCGAGTTGGCTTGCCGAAAACAAGTCTGTGTCGCGTATAATTTTTGAACAAAATAGCCTGCCAAACATTCCTTTTCTTTATCCAGTTACTCTGGCCGATACAGAAAAATTTCTTGAAGAACACGGTAAAATAATTGTTAAACCCGTCAAGGGTAAACACTCCGAGGACATTCATCTTATTAGTGATCGTAAAGATTTATCGCAATTAGATCTTACTGAACGCATTGCAGAAAAATTTATCAAAGGCCAAGAAATTCGACTGTTGGTTGTAGATTATCAAGTAAAGGCTGTCCACTTAAAAGTGTACGAGTCAGATATTAATAACCCTGCTTTAGTAAATCGTATCTCACTTGAAAGAGATCAGTGGGATAAAGCGCTGGTAGATAAAGCAATCAAAGCGGCAAAGGCCCTTGGGTTGGTGTTTACGGCAGTTGACTTCTTGTTAACCCAAGATGGCAATGCGTATATTTTAGAGATTAACTCAGCTCCTGGTTTAGAATTTTTTCAAGAACCTACTAAGGGTCCAGCTTTTGATGCAATGCGCGCCTACCTTGAACTTGTTGTCCGATCACTATAGGGCACATCAACAACATAGTCTTGCTACACTGAGTCTATGCACGGACAAAGAACTCAAGTAACTATATCAGCCAACAACATAAAAGTTTGGTACGACCCGGCTTCTTCTCATGCTGCTACGCACATTCAAGATACTCCAACCTTGCTTGGGCTAGCCCAAGAAGTAATAACGCAGACTAACGTGACTGGGCCATATATGCAGTTTCACATAGACCTTGGTCGAACAGTAGGCACAACTGATCTAGTTGAGACTCGCCCCGCCGATGAAATTGTGTATGCCAAGCGTAAAAACCGCGACAGCTACACAGTATTTAACAAAACTCAGCCAGCACAGCCATGCTCCATTGTTACATTGGCTTTAGAAAACCAAGAAGACGGAACTTATGAGTTAGTCAGTACATGGATAGGACCAAGCGATTCGCCTTCTTTTCCTGGTACCCAGCGTGAAACTTCTGAAAGCAAAGAGTTTTGGTCGAAGCACGCGTTGGCAGGGGAAGCCAAGCGATTCAGCCAGGAAGCGAAACAATACACTGCCCTTGGTAGTGACTTTGGTATACTTTTGGTATGGATACAAAAAGTTGGTACTTAGCGCTCAATAAACCTTCATGGGCTCCACATGAATCAGTGTTTGGGATAGTGTGGTCTATGCTGTAC
>JBATPG010000041.1:0-14553 GCA_049291335.1 Saccharimonadales bacterium (SeqCode)
GCATTAGCGGGGCTACTACCAGCCGTGGTATTACCGTCGAAACCGCTACCGCCACGCAAGACCGCGTTCTTGTTACAGCAGCTGCACTTGGTGCTGCCCGCTTCGACGGTACCATAACTAACGCTGATTTAACGGCTGCTCGTACCTACACGCTTCCTGATGCCAGCGGTACCTTCGCCGTCAGCGCCAGTGGCAACATTGCCTTAAGCGCCACTGGTAACATTACCTTCACTGGTAGCTTAACTGACGCCCAAGTATCTGACACCCTTACCAGCTCACTCTTCGTCGGTAGTGGTAGCACTACTACTGGTGTTGACCTTGGTACGGCTGAAGTAGCTGGCACCCTCGGCGTCGCCAACGGCGGCACCGGGGTGGCTTCACTTACAAGTGGCGGTGTAATGTATGGTAACGGGGCAGGCAATGTGCAAGTGACTTCTGCTCCTACGGCTGGGCAGGTACTTGTAGGAAATGGATCTAATCTTCCTGCATTCGTTACGCTATCAGGTGATATGCTTGTTTCTTCAACCGGAGCTACTAATGTAAACTACATGTCAGCAGAAGATAATCGCGCAGTATCTCCATCAGAAGTAGCTGCTACCAAGATGAGAGTCGGTTTTGGATCATACGCAAATGACACTACATCTCCGTTTGCAGATTATTTACACTTCAACACATATGCTGACGTAACTGGCGGCAATCAAAATCTCGTTATGTTTAATAAAGCAGCTATCGGGATGCGTATATACCAGGGGACGTTCGGGTCGGTTACAAACTACTCAACATATAAAGATGTCGTGCTGCAAGGGGATAACATCACTGCGGGTACAATCAGCGCATCTAGCACGATCAGCTCATCCTCAACAGTTCAAGGCACACGGCTCATATCTACTGTCGCCACCGGTACGGCACCACTAACGGTTGCCAGCACGACAGTCGTAACTAACCTGAACGCCGACTTGCTCGATGGCCTTAGCAGTGCCTCTTTTGCAGCCGCAACCGGTAGCGCGAACTACATACAGAACCAGAACGCCAGCGCACAAACAACCAGTAACTTCTGGATCAGTGGTGACGGTCGTGCTACAACCAGCTTTACTACGCCATTACTACAAAGTGCAGCTGGTGCAGCTCTAACTCTTACCGGTAACGCTGCAAGCACCTGGAGCACTAGTGCAGGTCTGCTGACTGTGCAAGGTGCCGGTGGTCTTACACTAAACTCAGTAGGCACCAACGCACTCACACTCGACACAACAACGACTGGTGCAATAAACATTGGTACAAACGCTAACGCCAAGACAATCACGCTGGGTAACGTTACGGGTGCAACAACTGTCACAATTAACGTTGGTACAGGTGGCCTGAACTTGGGCGACAACGCCAACACCAAGACCATAGACATCGGTGGCGTGACCAACAGCGGTGCCGACACCGTAAACATTGCTACCAACGCCACAGCCGCAGACGTTGTGACTATTGGTTCGACCCACGCCAGTTCAACCGCAACATTGCGAGCAGGCGCTGCATCTTTAAGTGCGGCAAACAGTGGTGTTACCATCCAAAATTCGGCTGCCACCACCACAGCCTTCCTAATACAAAACGCCGCAGGGGATAACGTTATTCAGGTAAACACGAACGCATGGGCGGGTAACGTGCTGTCGACCGGCAACCCAAGTTTCGAAGTCAACACTACAGGCTGGAACCAGCGCACTGGTACCACACTTACGCGCACAACCACCATCTCAAATGTGTACTTTGGCTTGGCCGCAGGTCAGCTTGTAAACACCGCTACAGTAGGTGCGGGTGTCAACTACCCAGTGGTGCTTACTGCAAACACGACATACTTTATCTCTGTGATGATGAAGTCAACCGTAAACAGCCCTGTGAGCTTCGGCTACGCCGCAGACGGTGCTACCGAAACAACCTACATGTGTGGCAGCGAATACGACGGTAACGCTGGCACTGACTGGTACGTTGTGGATTGTAGCTTTACGACGCCAGCCACAGTTAATGGTGGTGCATACATATTCTTGAAGCAAAATGCCGCAACAGCACGTACAATATACCTCGACGGCCTCTACGCTAGTACCGTATACATGGGCTACCAAGAGAATACGATTAAAATTGGCAATTCGCAGAGTCAAGTTCAAATAGGTGCGCCCACCTACCAGGGGTACGGTTTCTTCCCGAATGCGTCGCTCTATGTACAACAGTCACGTGGCACCACGGGCATGATTATTAGGGGCACTGAACAGAACGATTTATTTGCCCCAAATATTTTAAGTGTTCAGAACAGGTATGGCGATAATATCTTGAGTGTTACTGATAGCGCTGGCTTGGACAAGGTTGTTATACAGGGCGGTAATTCGTTCTGGGGCAGTGCAGCGCTAGAAGTTAACTCGGCTGGGTCGGGAATAACGGCAGCAGTTTTCAAAGCGGCGGTTGGGCAAACGGCTGACATCATAAAAATTCAAGATTCTTCAAGCAACAACCTGATTCGCGTGCAAGGTACCGGCGAAATGATATTTGAAAACGGTGCGAGACATGCAAAGAAAATTCTGCTTAACGCTGAATACGCGGGTTCGGTGCTCGATCCAGGCAGTGGCGCTAACAACAGCGGTACTATGACAAGCGGCCTAGACCTTACGAACCGCATGAACTACTACAAGTGGACAACCGCTCTTGGCACCAACCAAAACTACGACGTCGTGGCCCAAGTACCTATACCAAGTGACTTCTCGGCATGGGGTGCCAACCCGCTGGCCATAAGCACGTACACCACCAACACTACCAACGGTACCGTTACACTTGAGGCGCGCGACTCTAGTAACACCGTACAGTGTAACTTTGTATCGGTTACACCGGGTAGCACCTCTACCTGGGCAACCAACAACACTGCCTGTACGCTTGCGGCCGGCACATACACCGCAGGCGACTACATGACACTGCGCATACGCATGCAAAGTGGCACTAGTGGCGACACGCGTATTGGCAACATAGTGCTGAACTACCTTAGCAAGTTCTAGTAAGGTATAATACAGCGTAAGCGGTATGGATAATAAACTAACATTCACCAACAAACAACAGCCAGCGCAAGCAGGCAAACACTCTGTGCGCATGCCTCGGGTTCGTAGGTTTGTAAGCTACCTGTTGCCAGGGCGCTACCATGGTAACAACCGTGCGTTGTATTACTCTATGGCGTTGCTTATTTTTCTGACTGCAATTACGCCGGCGGTGCAGATGTTTGTCGATCACAGTGTATACAATCTTGGCGCAAAGGCTAACGCGCTTGTAGGCACACCAAACGAGAACCTTGCCCGAAAATTTAGCTACAACCCAGACACGAAAACTTATGTGTTCAACGAAAAGCAAAAGGTTAGCGAAGACAGGGAAATACCAATCGAGGTGCAACTTATGCAGCACAAGCTAGGCGGCGGCGGCAAAGACGACAAAACGTTATATAGTGTCGATTTGCCAGAAGACCTTAGCAAGGGCATGACGTATTACGACAATAACCTTGGTTTGTCGTTTGACCTTGTGCCATCTTTTACAACAGGGCAGGGCAAGCTAGAACAAAACAGGCTGGTGTACGTTAACCCAGACGGCGGGCCTAAAATGGTCTTTACTGCCATGAACAATGGACTAAAAGAAGACATGGTGTTTGACGAAGCACCGCTTAGCCCAGACCAAACCTGGCAGTATAAACTTAACCTGCCAGACACGCTCGCTGCGCGCACCATGAGTGACGGTGGCGTGGGCATTTACTCAGCAGATCCATCGTTGTACAAAAACGTAAGCTTCAGTGGTGATATGGACGAAGAAAAGATAAAAAGCGCTCGTACATCAGGCGAAAAAACGAACTTGGTTTTTGCTATTCCGGCACCATTTATTAAGCAGTCAGGTGGCGGTCAGCGGGGCAACGCACAGGCCAGTTTTGTGCTTAGTAACGACGGCAAATACCTTACCGTAGACGCAACTGGGCTCGATAAAACGTTATCTTACCCGCTTACGGTTGACCCAAGTGTTGTTATAACCTCTACGTCTGATTTTGCAACGGGCAATAACGAAGGCAACATTGACTACCCAGCAGACGAAATAACTGGTGGCGGCTTAACGGGTGGGAGCGCCAGCGTTGGCTGGTCGACAACTACCGCCTTTGGGTCGGCACGTAGCCACCCTAGCTCGGTTGCTTATAACGGCTACTTGTACATTATGGGCGGCTACAACGGCTCGTATTTGAACGACGTTCGCTATGCTTTATTGAACTCTAACGGCACCATTAATGGTAGCTGGAACACCACTAGCTCTTTCACTACTGGCCGAGAGAACCACACCTCGGTTGTCTATAACGGCTACATGTACATAATGGGCGGCTACAACGGCGGTTTTCTGAACGACGTGCAGTACGCACCCATAAACGCCAACGGTACGCTGGGCACCTGGGCGACGACAACGGCGTTTACAAATATCCGTGAAAGCCACACATCGGTTGTTTACAACGGCTATTTGTATATAATCGGTGGGAATTTTAACGGTACTTACGTAAACACGGTACATTATGCTCCTATAGACGCCGACGGCACTGTCGGTTCCTGGACTGCTACTTCTACCTTTACTACTGCACGGCGCAATCATGCTTCTGTGGTCTACAACGGCTATGTGTATCTTATGGGAGGGTTTGGGGTAGCGCTGCTGAACGACGTGCAGTACGCCCCCATCAACGCCAACGGCACACTCGGCACTTGGGCTACCACGGCCGCGTTTACAACCACGCGCCAGAGTCTTACGTCTGTAGTGCATAACGGCTACCTGTATGTAATTGGTGGTGTTGGGGGTGCCTATTACGACGACGTGCAATATGCTCCACTCAACGCCAACGGTACCGTTGGTACCTGGGCAACTACCACAACCTTTACGACAGCGAGGGCAAATCATGCTTCTGTTGTGTACAACGGCTATATGTATGTCATGGGTGGAGACGCCGGTGCGGGCTATTTTGACACCATTCAAAAAACCTCGTTTGATCCGGCGGGCGTAACTGACACTTACGCAACTACCACCGCACTGCCGAGTGGCCGTGAAAATCATTCGTCTGCTACGTACAACGGGCATGTCTATGTTACCGGTGGCTGGGACGGAACAACCAGACTGACGCAGGTACGCTACGCCTCTATAGGCGCAACTGGTACACTTGGCACCTGGTCGAGCGGGCCAAATCTACCAGTTGGGCTCAGTAACCATGTGACGTTGGCCTACAACGGTTATTTGTATGTTATTGGGGGCTATACAACAGGTTCTGTAAATAACGTTCGCTACGTTGGCATAAGTTCTAACGGTAGCCTTGGTGGATCTTGGCTTAGCACCACTGCTTTTGATACGGCGCGCCAAGACCATGCCGCGGTCGCTTACAACGGCTACCTATATGTTTTGGGTGGTACCAATGGCACAGTAACTTATGCAGATGTGCAATACGCGCTTCTAAACACCGACGGCACCATAAATGGTGCTTGGGCATACACCACCAGCTTTAGTACGGCACGCCAAGACTTTAGAGCAGTTGTTCACGCGGGCTATGTATATGTTGTTGGTGGCTTTGACGACACAAACAATCTTAACGATGTGCAATACGCGCCTCTCAACACGAACGGTACCATTTCGGGGGGTACCTGGAACCCGACCACCGCTTTTGGTACGGTGCGCAGCAATCACACACTCGTTGTTAACGAAGGGCTCATGTATGTTATAGGTGGTAGTGACAACGCCACGACCTATTATAGCGACGTGCAGTATGCGCCAATTGCATCGGACGGCACAGTTGGCTCGTGGGCTACCGCAGCGTCTTTCTCGACTGCGCGCGACAACCATACCTCTGTCGCCTACAACGGCTACCTATACGTTATAGGGGGGAACGATGGCAGTGCCAGACGTAGTGACGTGCAATATGCCCGAATTAACAACAATAGTGGTGGCGCAACAGGCACTTGGGCGGCCACAACCTCTTTTGCGACTACACGATACGGGCATACCTCTGTCGCCTACAACGGCTATATGTATGTTATTGGAGGACGCAGCACGATTAACGAAACCAATGTTCAGAAAGGTACTATTGCACGAGATGGCACCGTTGGGTCGTGGGGTAATGTCAGCTCTTTTACGAACGGACGCTCTTATCACACTTCTGTGGCCCACAACGGCTACCTATACGTTATTGGTGGCTGGGACAACAGCACTACGTACTATGCCGATGTTCAGAAGGCAACCATTAACCCCGCCGACGGCACTCTGGGTAGTTGGACTGCTACGACCTCGCTAGCGACTGGGGTTCATCGCCACACCAGTGTGGTGCACAACGGCTACCTATACGTAATCGGGGGCAGCAATAACGGTACCCTTACCAATAGCGTGCAATATGCGCTACTAGGCGCAGACGGTAATATTAGCGGTAGTTGGGCTACCACAACCTCGTTTATGACGCCTACCCGACACCGCCACTCTTCGGTGTTGTACAACGGCTACCTGTATGTCATTGGCGGAACAAACGACACCGTGTTCTACAGCGACGTACAATACGCCCAGCTGAACGCCAATGGCACAGTTACTGGTGCTGGTTGGAAATACACTACTGCTCAAGCCTCGGTGCGATACAGCCAGCCTACGGTCGCCTACAACGGCTATATGTACATGCTTGGCGGTCGTTACAACTCTAGCAACTATGCCGACGTCCAGTACGCCGCTATTAACAATAACGGTACTATAGGCGAATGGAAACAAAGCACGTCGTTTACTACGGCGCGCCAAGCCCACACTGGTGTTGCGTACAACGGTTTCTTGTACATTTTGGGAGGTAGTAGCGGTAGTAACCTTGCCGATGTACAGAAGGCGCCTATAAGCGTTATGAACCGAGTAGGCAAGTACACCAAGCTGGTAGACCTGGGGGCCGGCGTAATAAGCGGTATTTCATATAACGGCTCACTGCAGGGCGGTGTTGAAGACATAACGTACAAGGTGGCCGACGACACTGGTGTTTTCGGTGCTACAACCTATGCGAGTGACACCTTGCCAGGTGGCCTGCCGGCACTCTGTGCCTCTTCTAGCTCGAACCCAACAAGGTACGCGTTAATAACGGTTACGCTCGACGAGTCGTCTCGTGCAGGGTTCCCAGACTCGCTTGCTTCAAACAGCAACGTTACCGACGTCACGGTGTTTACGAACCCGCTTCGTGCTCCCACAAACATGCGGCTTGCTCACGGCAAATGGTTTAAGTCACAGGTGCAACAGCCACTCGACACTTGCGCCACCTAGGCTAGGTCATTGGCTTGGGCCGGTCGCAAACACCAAACGCGAGCTACTACACAAACGCACTAGGCCTCCTGACGAGCTTCCGTAGACCGCTTTGCTGTCAAGCTGCCACAATATAAGCAACGGCTGCAACTGCCAAATAACGAGCACAGAGCCTATGATGGGCTTATTGCACGAAGCACGCAAACAGCTGTATATGGCGTGATTGCTACAGGTGCCACCGCTAGAAGTCTATTTCATTTCGACAACAGACAGTAATAAAGGTATTCGCAACAGGGGTGTATGTGGATAACTGAGGTAGAATTGTACACATGAGTAAAAAATGTGCACAAAAAGTATTGCATTAATTATCGCGGTAATGCATACTAATGAATAGATTTTGCCACCTACAAAAAACAAAAATGTAATCGGCAAAATCGAAAAGTTCAAACCAAACAAAAACAAAAACGTTATTTCTAAAAAAGCAGGCAACCTCGCAAGGCCTGCTTTTTTTAATGCCTTCAAAAGCTGCACGTAACAAAAGGATGAACATAATTAGCAAAACTAACAAACTATGCGTGGCATAAGACAACCCAGGCGTAGGCGAATTGCACCCTAAACAAAACTTTAATGTCGCAAAATACTTGTTTACGCAGAATTCATAACGAAATTTGTAGCTGTGCCAGTGAAATATGAACGGGGCTATCTAAGCGCTAAGGCACTTGCATGAATCAGCTGCAAGACTGCCTAAACAATAGCATCTTGTACCTGAGACTATAGGGAGCGCTAGTAGTTGAAATGCAGCTGGGTGAAGTTGGCAGTGGATGATAAACAACAAGCGAAGTACACGAACTACATCTGTTCATATACAGCTAGCAGTAATCGGCTAGTAGTGATCTTGGCTTTACCGTAAGCACCATTTTTGGTACCCTATAGAGTAGATAGGGGCAATAAAAATACTGGGTAACATGGCATATATACTTGCGGTAGCAAATCAGAAAGGTGGAGTTGGCAAAACAACGACTACTGTTAATTTGTCTGCTCAACTTGCGTCTAAGGGACTAAAAGTTTTGCTTGTTGATTTAGACCCCCAAGGTAATGCCACCAGTAGCCTTGGGATAGACAAGCAGCATTTACAGCACACATTGTACGACGTTATAGTTTCGGGTACCGACCTGGCAACAATAGTGCTAGACACAAATGTTGAGAATTTATATGTTTTGCCGGCAGACAGTAAGTTGGCGCAAGCCGAGATAGATCTTGTGAACATGACTGGCAGAGAGCAACAACTTAAAAATGCTCTTAAAGCAGTCGATGTCGATGTGGTACTTATAGACTGCCCGCCAACATTAGGTTTACTAACCGTAAATGCATTTACGGCTTGTGACGGAGTGTTGATACCCGTTCAGGCTGAGTATTTTGCCCTAGAGGGTCTTGGCCAGTTGCTGCAAACAATACAGTCTGTGCGAAAAGGCTTAAACACGCGTATTGAAATATTTGGCGTGGTACTAACAATGTATACAAAGCGAACTGTACTAAGCGAACAGGTGAAGCAAGAAGTAGAAACCCATTTTGGAAGCAAGGTTTTTGCTACAGTAATTCCACGAAACATTCGCTTGGCAGAGGCGCCAAGCTACGGAAAGACTATTTTTGAGCACGATAAGTGGAGTAAAGGCGCTCGCGCGTACAAAGCGCTCGCCAAGGAGGTGATGGAACGTGTCAAGTCAGCAGCGTAAACAAACAGGGTTGGGTAGAGGCCTGGGCTCACTCATTCCCGAAGATTTTAACACCGCACTGCTCGCTAATGAAGCAGAGCGAATTGAACAAATTGCGCTTGAAAACCTGCGTCCACATGCCAACCAGCCACGAACTGTGTTTGAAGATGCGACTCTGCGAGAGCTTGCCGAAAGCATTAGGCAGTACGGCATATTGCAACCATTAGTAGTTGTCAGAACAAACGATAAAAACTTCACGATAATTGCAGGCGAACGTCGGTGGCGTGCAGCGAAACTTGCAAAACTAGCTCACGTGCCGGTCATAATTCGTACGCATAACGACCACGAACAACTAGCCGTGTCTCTTATAGAAAACATACAGCGCGTAGACCTCAGCCCGCTAGAAACAGCAGTCTCGATTGAACACTTACATACACAGCACAACGTACCATACAGTGAACTTGCGAAGAGACTTGGTAAGGCAGAGGCAACGGTGAGTAATATTGTGCGCCTACTTGGTTTGCCACCCGCAGCGCGTCAAGCCCTAGCGAACAAGAAAATTACAGAAGGTCATGCTCGTCAGATTTTGGCGTTAGCTGCAAACGCAGAGCAACAGCAAAAACTACTTGGTTTGATTTTGGCAAACGGCTGGACAGTTCGCCAAGCCGAACAGTATGTTGTAGCGGTAAAAAAGCAAAAGGCCGATACTCACACCGCAAAGCAGCAAACAAGCAGCGAGACGCCAGAAACAAAACGATTAGCAAAGCGTTTCAGCACAAAGGTGCAAATAAAGCGCACCGCAAAAGGCGGCAGTATTGTTCTAAGTTTTTCGTCTGACGATGAGCTAAAGCGTATATTGCATGAACTCGAAGCAAAGTAAAGCCTTTTTACTCACCCTTTGCCAAGAAATCTAGTAGGTTTGTATTTGGTTGAGGGGTAGTAGGCGTAGCACAAGCTTGCCCACTACCTGGCTGGCGTTTACAGGTCCAAATGTTCGAGAGTCAAGCGAGTTGGTGCGATTGTCTCCAACGACATACAGTTGGTCTTGTCCAAGTGTAACCTCAATATCGTTGACGGTAGGTGTTAGCTGGGCTGTTTTACCATAGGGTAGTTCTTCGTCGGGTTTGTAGCCTTCTGGGTACTCAGTATTATATATAGTAATAGTTCCGTCCCGAATAACAATTCTGTCTCCGGGCAGGCCAAGAACTCGCTTAACAAGTTGTTTTTCACCATTTCCAGTAGCGCCATAAGCCTCTAGCCCACCTTCGTGCAGAATGACAATGTCACCACGGGCTGGAATGTAGGTGTTTCCGGTAATGTTTGCCCAAGTGCGAGGGAGTTTCCATACAACAAGGCGGTCGTTGTTGTGCAACGTTTCTTGCATGCTTGGGCCATCAACTTGATACGACTGAAACACATACATTGTTAGGCCAAGGGCAATAAGGGGCGCTAATAACAGTAATAGCGCAGTAGAAACTACAGACTTGATTCCGTCATGAGACCGTTTATGTATGGGCTGACCATCTTTATCGACAGGATTTTCAGATGTAACTACTTGAGGTTCTTCGTTTGGATTCACCACATTACTATACGTTATTACCAGCAAAAGTCCTACGCGTATTGCAGTAAAAACAGAGATTATAATGTGTAAAATGGTTGTGTTTTACACTATAGTATTTATCCGGTGATTAGGTTATTATAATGACAGATATTTAAAAACAAATATCAAACAAACATACAAAAAAATGAAAAGTTTATATAATCGCCTCCAGCGTATTTTTGGTGCACCAAACCAGAGTGCACCTAGTGTGTACGAGCTTTCTCCATATAGCCCGGCCTATCACCCGAGATTGGTTGTCCGCAAAAGACCATCAATTGCAGGCTGGGTCAAAGTATCTGGAGCGGGCTTAATTTTGGTGTTTACGGTTGCTGGCTATACGGGCTGGCGCTCGCTCTCCGAGGTAAGTCAAATATATGCCATGCAAAAAAGTACAGTCAAGGCGTATGAGGTTCCTACACAGACGCAACTAAAAACTGACACAGCCGGCAAAACAAACCTATTGCTACTTGGTGTAGCGGGTGCAGGCAACAAAGGGGCTGATCTTACTGACATGATGACTATTTTGCAGGTAGATGTGGCCACTAAAAAAACTACTTACATTGTCATGCCTCGTAAGCTTGTAGTGCATTCGCCCTCAGCGTATTACGGTGAATGGCAAGCGTTAAATACTGTCTATAGCGCGGGTAAGTATAGCTACTTGCATAAGGCGGATGCAGCAAGTGCCGACCCGCTTGCCAAGCAGGCTGGGTTTGACGAATTAAATCGTGTTATTACAGATGTAACCGGTCTAGAGATTCACTACAACATGGTTATAGATTATGCAGCTTTCACACACGCCATTGACAAAATAGGTGGCATAACTGTCTCTGTGCCTAAGCGCATAGTAGACCGCCCACTGATGAAAGAATACGGTAAAACTACTGTTGTAGCGACGCGTGGAGATCAGACAATGACTGGTAGGCAAGCGGTGGCATATGTTCGAACTTTTGCGGGTGAGGATGAAAAGACACGAGAGGCACAAAGGCTTGAGCGCCAAATGCAAGTCGTAAAAGCGTACATAAAAAAACTTTCCTCTATTGGAGTACTTACTAACCCAATCGAGCTTAGAGATAGTATCAGTGCCATGGGCTCTAGTTTTTATTCAAACATGAAGCCTGCAGAATCTGTGCTTGCGGCCCAGGTGCTTCTGGGTGCTGACATGCGGTATTCAGGCTTTATGCTCAATGACGAAACAGATAGCCTAAACCCATTTACAGCAAGTGGAACGGCAAATAATGACCGTCTTGAGCCAAAAGCAGGCAGGGCTGCATATGGTGAAGTACAAAGTTACTTCGCAACTAAGCTTCAAGCTAATGTGGTCCCAGGCAAAGAATTTGCTATACTAGAGTAGAGATGAGGCAACTATTTGAATCTTTTAAGCCCAGCCGTGGTTTTGGGCATATTGTATACCTGGCGTTAAATGTCCTGTTGCCGGTGTTGGTGTTGCTGCTGATTAAAGCCGAGCTGTCAAATGTTGCCCTAGCGATAATTTTGCTTAGTAAATGGCGAATGTTTGCAGTGCAACCTCGTTTTTGGCTAGCCAACGTACGAGCAAACGCCATAGACATTATTTTTGGTCTTTCTATGCTGGCGTTTATGATGGGGACTGCAATCGATTTGACGAGAATTATCTATGCAGCGCTTTGGATCGTGTGGCTTATTTTTATTAAGCCAAAAACTACACCACTTTGGGTATCTTTGCAGGCACTATTAGGGCAGGCAGTGGGCCTTATGGCAATATTTTCGGTATGGAGCAGGGCATCGTTGATTGTTTTAGTAATAGCAGTAGGGGTTACATGCTTCTTTGCAGCTCATCACTTCTTTTATAGCTTTGACGAGCCATATATTCGGTTGCTGGCCTATGTGTATGCATATTTTGCCGCAGGAATAACCTGGGTTCTTGGACATTGGCTCATGTACCATGGCTTTGTAGCACAACCAACGTTATTGTTGCTTTCTATATCATTTGGGCTTGGCACACTATATTATCTAGACCACTTTGATCGACTTTCACCGCTTATACGCAAAGAGGTTATATTTATGATATCTACGATTATTTTTATTCTAGCTGGAGCGCTACTATTAATTGATTTATCATAAGTAATAATCAAAGTAACACTACATAGGGAGGGTTCAATGAAGCCACTTGATACACCATCTAAGGCACTCGATCAACAGCCTGGTAAACCGACAAACACAAAGAAGACAAAGTTTTTAACTGGTGCGCTTATAGTAATTGTTCTATTTGCCACCAGCTTTTTTGGGGGTTGGCTCGGTGGCCAGCAGTGGAACGACGGTACAAGTCGAAGTGTAGAACGTCAAAAGGTAGTGTTAGATAACCAAGCAGAACTTGTAAGCTCGGTTGCTAACGAGGTTGGTCCAAGCGTTGTTTCGGTCAACATAACCGCACAACAGGCAACTAATGATCCTTTTGCGGAGCTTTTTGGCTATAGCCGAGAAGGGCAAACGGTACGAGGGGCGGGTACTGGAATAATTCTAGATAAAGATGGGCTTATTCTAACAAATCGACACGTAGTGCCCGAAGGCACAACTGACGTTTCTGTTACCCTCAGCGATGGTACGGTGCTGGAAAAAGTAAAAGTTATCGGTCGCACAGCAGCAAATGACACGCTTGACATAGCGTTTTTACAAGTACAAGACCTAGAAGGCAAGGTGCTGACGCCGGCAACGCTAGGCGATTCTGCAAAAATGGAAGTGGGGCAGTCGGTCATAGCGATTGGCAACGCGTTAGGTCAGTTTCAAAATACGGTAACAACGGGTATTATTTCTGGCTATGGTCGTAGCGTACAGGCGGCAGCAGGCGACAGTGTTGAAAGCTTGGACGATTTGTTCCAAACAGATGCGGCCATTAACCAAGGCAACTCTGGTGGACCATTAGTGAATCTTAACGGCGAAGTTATAGGGGTAAATACTGCAGTAGCTAGCGATTCTCAAAACATTGGCTTTGCAATACCTATTAACAATGTAAAAGGGCTCATAGACAGCATTAAAACAACTGGCAAGCTAGAGCGACCATATCTTGGCGTTATGTACGTGTTGCTAACAGATGATATAGCCAAAGAGTATGAGTTAAGTGTCAACCGTGGGGCGTACATACCGGTGTCTGGTGAGGGTCAAAGCAGCTCTGTTATTACGGGTGGTCCTGCAGACAAAGCGGGGGTTAAGGAAGGTGACGTCATCACACACATAGACGGCACAGCAATTGACGAGAAGAAGAGTTTGGTTTCTGTGCTCTCGGGCAAAAAGCCAGGTGATACCGTAAAGCTAACTATCAATCGCGACGGCAAAAAAGTAACAATACCAGTTGAGCTTGGTAGCTCGCCGCAGTCCTAGTCACGTGTAAAGAGTTGCACCAATCCTTCGACAGAACTTTCGGTATAGCCAGCTTTGTGCGCCAGCGAGCATACGGCCTCATGTTGTGAGACTAAGGATTCGGTAAGAACATAGCGAGGCTTGTATGCACGCGCTGTTACTTGTTGAAACAGTGCATTGTAGTGGTCAAGCCCCTCTGCGCCACTAAACAGCGCAGCATCTGGTTCGTGCGTCGTGGCTTTGTTGACACTATACCCAACGGGAACATATGGTAAGTTGCAAAGTAAGACAGAATCTTCAAGTACGGTGTCTTCGATTGGTTCTAGGAGGTTCCCTTGTTCACATGTAACGGTAACGGCATGTTCCTTAGCATTGAATTTTGCAATTGCTAAGGCGCCTTCACTATTGTCGGTTGCAAAAACGTCGTGCGGCGGAGCAAGTAGGGCTGCTGAAATCGCCAGCGCACCACTGCCAGTTCCAACATCAATAATTGAGGAATACGTTGTAGAGTCGAGTGTTGTTAGTAGCTCTAAAAAAGCTTCAGATTCTGGACGAGGAACTAGCACTGCGGGGCTTACAATAAACTCGTGACCGTAAAATTCACTATGGCCTCGAACGTAGGCAAGGGGTGTG
>JBATPG010000042.1:0-3021 GCA_049291335.1 Saccharimonadales bacterium (SeqCode)
GCCCAATTATTTCCTCAAGCGACCTTGAACGGTATTTTCTGTATAACGCCTGCCCAATTACGATACATTATAGATGCTACTATTGCATTCTTCGAATGTAGTAATTACAATTGGTCTGTAAGGTTACTTTACTGCCAACTATTGGGTTTCTAGTAGCCGACGTAAGCGCCCGTTACAATAAGCTTTGGCACAATGCTGCCATTACCTACGTTAGCGTACATCCAGTCAGAATCGCTAACCGTGACTCGTACGCATCCATGGCTTGCAGGGTTTGTTGGCACGCTAGTAGAACCATGTATACCGTATGCGGAACTTAGAAACCAACGGTAGTTGTACATGTTGCCATATGAGCCTTCTGAAAGGTATTTGCCAGTTGTTTGGGTCTTGCATGATGAAGAATACGTTGTACTGCACGTCCATCCGAGCTTTGTTTTATTAAGATCGTATGTTCCGTTAGGTGTGCCGTGCCCAGCCATACCAGTTGATATAGCCATGACCTTAGCATAGTAGTGCTTTCCATTTGACGCTTTCTTAGAAAAAGTCATTGCTTGACATGTTTCGTGCGCTACAAGAATTTCACTGGTTGTGGTAGACATTCGTGCAGGTATTTTGCTTACTGACGTGTAGGTAGTGTCGAAACTCTTAAGTTTGTTATAGGTTGTGGTGTCGAGGGCTTTAAGGTTTACGGTTAGACCACTCATGTACCTAAAAATACAAAGACCACGACGGGTCTGTGGGCCTAGATTGCCGTCTACGGGGCCGGCAGGAATCCCAAACTTTGCCATTATTTTTTGAGAGTTATAAACGGTACTCGAGTACGCAGCTTCTGACGTTGCTGTATATAGCGGGCTAATGACCATCCCCGTAATAAGTACAAATAGAACAATGATTTTTTTCATAACAAACCTTCCAACTCACACTAAATTGTAAGAGTACAATATCTCATAAGATATACTAAGTCAATATTATTACAAATGCGCAAGTACGATTGCATTTTTAGTTATAAGCTGGTTATACAAATGCCGATAAACCCAAGAGTTATGCTGAGCCACATAAACAGTTTGTCTTCTCGCTCATGCAAGAACAGAAATGCTGCGAGAATGGCAAGCGGGAAAGATATGGCAGTAATTGAGGTCACTAGTGAAATATTGTCGGCATGCACAATAGCATATACGTAGAAAACCCCCGTTATGCCTCCTGCTAAACCCATAAGAGTTGACCATTTTAATTCATACCTTCTAAATTTGCGAATGTTTTCTTTGTTCATGTCTTTCATGGCCAAGAGCACCATTGCAGCTGTTTGCGATGTCCAGCCTACTAAAAACACGCCGCCTATCTGCATGTGTCCTGCAATTGCTTTTTCTGTTACTAAGACAATACCAAGCGCTACCGATGAAACAACCGCAATAACTACTGCGTCTATATGAACATGTTTCGTTAGTTGATCCATGTTGCGTGTAGGTGCCCATATGGCAAGCAGTGCTGCTATGAGAAGTAGGACCCCTCCTGCAAACTGGGCCAAGTTTAGGCCCTCACCCAATACTGACCATCCAAGAATTACAGCGGTGACGATGCTTAGGCAGCCTATTGTTTGGCGAGGTGCAACGCTCAGGCGCTTCGCAGCTTCAAAACCAGTCCAATTGGCGATGGCCATAGACGACGCCTGAATTAGTAAAAGTAAGCCGAGCCACCAGCTCCATGTAATATCATTTGGAAATATCAATAAACCTGCCAGCAAAGCAATAGGTGTAACACCTAAAACATACGATACCGCTGATGGGAACGTAGCAGGCGCAGAAGATTTTTGGGCATAATGCCGCTGAACCAATACGGTTACAACATTTGCAAGTATAGAAATGCTGATGGCCAGCTGCCAGGTCATAAACTAGAGAGCGGCTTCGAGGGCGGCCCACTCGGCTGCAGAATCGTCTTCGGGTACGTTTACAGAAACTTGATCGCCCGGCTTTGCCTTAAAGTAGGTGACGCTAGCCAGTAACACACGATAGTTGCGTTCTCCAACAGTAACGAAATAGTGACCACCTTCGAGTCGAAGTGCTCCCACAACTTGTTTGCGTGGTATTGGGCCAATTTGTTTGTATAAAAATGCGCCGTCGTCGGCAATTGTCAGTTTTAGAATGTCGCCCTGTACAAGCTTAGACTTGCTGGCATAGTTTGCAGGGACAGGATATGTTTTGCCGTCTGACCCAACCATGTTTTGGCCGTCAAAGACGCCTTCTATGACTTTGCCAAACGCGTCGTCGCTAACTTTTGCCTGAATGTGTTCGTCGTCACCGACAAGGCTAATAAGCAATTCGTTGGCAGCAGCAAGATTGGTCTCCGCTTCTTGAATTAAAGCTCGGAGCCTTTTGATTTGCTTGTCTTGTATCTCTGCCATATCTATTTCTCTTTTCTCACTCACACAGTGATATTTCAATACACCTTACCATAAAAGTACCATAGGCAAAGACGCAAGTCAAAAAACTTCGCCTCGTCTAGCCGAAACTGTGGATAAAGTGTTCTATTAATCACCTTTTCAACCAAGTATAGCATTTATTGGTAAGTTTAGTTTATTTGCGCAAAAATAAACACCGCACTATTTCTAGTGCGGTGTTTTGTACGTAGATGTAAATAATCTAAGTACGGGCCAGATTAGGCTAGTTCTACAGTAGCGCCGGCTGCTTCAAGAGCTTTCTTTGCTGCTTCTGCGTCTTCTTTAGCTGCCTTTTCAAGGACAACTTTAGGTGCGCCGTCAACGATAGCTTTTGCTTCGCCAAGACCAAGACCAGTTAGTTCTTTAACTGCCTTAATAACAGCAACCTTTTGGGCGCCTGCATCTTTAAGAGTTACGTCAAATTCTGATTTTTCGTCTTCTGCTGCACCAGCGTCGCCACCAGCAGCAGGACCAGCAACTGCAACTGCTGCTGCAGCTGGCTCGATGCCGTATTCGTCTTTAAGAATAGTTTTTAGTTCGTTTACTTCTAGTACAGTTAGCTTGGTTAGCTCTTCTGCCAATTTCTTTAC